>CAYMWC010000088.1:996-20220 GCA_964393695.1 uncultured Pleurocapsa sp. | reverse complement strand
ACTACACTCACCCTATCGGGTAGAGTGCCAGCCTTCTTTTGACATTAAATGGTAAAATTTTCTCCTTTTTCTTGATTTTGCTCCTTAAGCAGCAGAAGAAATATTGTATTCAGCGTCTAGTACTTGTCGATAATATTTTTGTAGCTGTCGAGTAGCAGATGCCCAACCCCATTGTTCTGCTTCATCACGGGCATTAAGACGTAATGATTCTCGAATTTGTTTAGCTTCTAGTAACGATTTAGTAGCTGTAATTGCACCATGAGGATCCTCTGGTTCAAAGAGATAGCCATTTACACCATCAGTAACAATATCAGGAATACCTCCCGATCGCGCAGCTACAACAGGACAGCCAGCAGCCATTGCCTCTAGTAAGACTAACCCCAGGGTTTCAGTGCGAGAAGGGAAGATAAAGGCATCAGCAGAAGCATAAGCGGAAGCTAATTCTAATCCTTGTAGATAACCGACAAAATAGGTGTTGGTGTCTGCAAAATGTGCTTCTAAAGCTTCTCGATTTGGGCCATCGCCGACAATTGCTAAACGAGCTTCGGGAATGGCTTCTAGTACAGGTTTGATCTGGTCAATTTGCTTTTCGGCTGAAACTCTACCGACGTATAGTAATAAAGGTGCATCAGGATTTCCCTGAGATAAACGCGATCGCATTTGTGTGGAAGCTAAATGCGGTTGGAACATTTCTGTATCTACCCCTCTCTGCCATAAATCTACTCTTTCAATCCCGTGAGCGATCAATTCTTTGACCATCGCGCTAGAAGTGCAGAGATTTAATTTTGCCTGATTATGAGCAGCTTTTAATAGTTCCCACAACAAGCCTTCTAATGCCCCTAAACCGTAATGATGTAGATATTGGGGTAAATGAGTGTGATAAGAAGCAACTAGGGGGATATTCATGGTTTTGGCATAATAAATACCTCCCACACCCAAAAACGCAGGATTGACTACATGAATCAAATCTGGTTCAAACTCTTCTATGGCATTTTTTGTGCCAATGGGGGGTAGTGCTAATTTTAGTTCAGGATATAAAGGTAAAGGAACACCAGGCACACCATAAACTTTTGCTCCTTTATACTCTGTTAAGCCTCCTTCGGGGGCAACTATCAAAACGCGATCGCCATTACGTTCTAAATGTTCAATTGTATGACGCAGACGAGTCACAATCCCGTCAACTTTAGGTAAAAACGTTTCTGTAAATAAGGCAATACGCATAATCAATTTAGCAATCTGGTTAGTTAGCGGTCTAAGAGAATTAACAATATCAAAAATACTTAACAATACTTAAGTCACATTTCCAAAACTAAGTAAGATTTTACAGCGAGTTATCGCCAAATTTGCTAATAATCATCTCTTAGATAGACCTTAATTACTTCTTTACTCCCATCCCCAAGCTGCCACCACCAAGCATATCCAACCTAAAATAAATGCCACTCCACCTACAGGAGTAATTGCACCGAGCCATTTAATTCCGCTTAAACTAAGGGCATATAAACTACCAGAAAAGAGAAACACCCCCACAATAAAGGCATATCCAGCCATAATTAAAGAGAAAGATTCAGTAGCTAAATGGCTGAGAAGCAGGGCGACTAAAACTAAAGCTAGAGCATGATACATCTGATATTTAGTACCAGTTTCCCAAATTTCGAGGGCGCGTTCACTTAACCTATCTTTGAGGGCATGGCTAGCAAAAGCACCAAAAATTACAGATAAGCTGCCCAATACTCCTGCGATCGCCAAAAATATTCGAGTCATTTCATTTAACATTGAACAGTTAACATTTATCATTTATCATCACATCTTTTTTAGCCAATTCTTAAATAAGAGTGATCAAACTGGTAAATTATTTAATTTACTTGTTATGACTGGAAGACTGAGTGACTTGGAGACTGGGAGAGAGTTTAAGAGTTTTTTCCCTATGCGAATAATATGCAGTTTAAATGCGTAACAGCTTAAAGCCGTTCGTGAAGAAGCAATTATCAATTATCCATTATTAATTATCAATTATTGAATTATGTTGCAGTGCTGGTGTGCAAAAAAAACAGTTATTTCACTTGTGAGTTGGGGTTTGTTGCTGGGTATAGTTCCTAGTGTTGAAGCCGAAACAGTAGTGGAAAAAATTGCCCGTACAGGCAAATTAACCGCAGGTACAAGTAAAGATGCACTGCCTTTTGCTTATCGTAATGATCAAGGAGAATTAGTAGGTTATTCAATTGATATTTTAGATTTAATAGTTGAACAGTTAGAAACAGAATTAAATCAAGAAATTGCCCTGGAATTAGTAGCCCTCCAACCCAAAGAGCGTATTCCCGAATTAACTAAAGGCAGTGTTGACATAGTTTGTGATGCAAGCAGCTTTACTTGGAAACGCGATCGCCTTATTGATTTTTCTTTTAGTTATAGCTCGACAGGAACGAGATTATTAACCAAGCAAGGTAATGATTTTTGGGATGCTGCATCTTTAGCAGGTAAACGTGTTGGAGCGTTAGCTCAAACTACCAATGAACAGGCAATTAGACTCGCTCAACCTGCTGCTGAAATTGTAATTTTCAAAGAGCGCGCGGATGCCTACAAAGCTCTACAGCAGGGAGAAATTGATGCTTTTGCTTCTGATGGGATCTTATTAGAAACCTGGCTACAACATACTTCTAATCCCCAGGATTTCCACATAGTTGGGGACTATTCCCGTGAAGGTATTGCCTGTATGGTGGCAGAAAATAATTCGCAGTTTCTCAATACTGTTAACTATACTTTGGTGGAATATATGCAGGGATTTCTGGATGAAAAACCTGAATATGTGGCTATTTTTGAGCGTTGGTTTGGCGCACAGGGCATTCTACCTTTAACTGAAGATCTACGGATGATTATGATTGACAATATGCAGTTGTTGATTGATTTTACCGCTCAAATTAAGTCATGAGCAATATTAGGAGCAATCAATAAATGTTAATTTTTAGGCATTTTCTTGGGTGCGATCGCTTGTGTTTCGATAGCGATTGCTCAACCCCATCCAGAGCCTGCACTATGGCAGGTTTATCAACAATCCCTGAAAGATGAAGCGAATTAAATTAATAATGAGTTCCTGATTTACGATGATGAACTGCCGTTACGCCTTCAGATTGCAAGACTTTTCCTTGATTGGCAACAGCATATAATAGCCAATGATCACCACATTCCATACGATTAGCTACTTGGCACTCTACATAAGCCAAAGAGTCACTTAAAATGGGACAACCATTACTTGCCACTTCTGTAGCTACTCCCTCAAAACGATCTGCCCCTGGGGCAAAGGGTTTAAGGAAATGTTTCATTAAACTCAGATGTTTACCTTCTGGTAAAACGTTCAAGACAAAATTATTACCTGTAAACAACAAGGATTCGATCGCTCGTTCTTTAGCCACCGCCACAGTTAAACCAGGAGGATTAAAGGTAGCTTGAGATACCCAAGAAGCTAGCATCGCCCCAGATACTTCCTCTTTTTTAGTGGTAACAATACAAAGTGAACCAACTAACCTACCTACAGCCTGTTCAGTACGATCAACATCGGAAGCAATACCTTGTGCTTGTCTAACTTTTTTGCGATCACGTTTGGCTTTTTTAAGAGTTTGAGCAAAATCTGTTCCTGCTTCTTCACAGGTTTTTAAAACGGCATCAGTAGGTTTAAACTTAACTCTAATTGGTTCAAAACCGAATTTATAACCAGCATTACGGAATTTATTTTCCAAGATATCCACAGCTTCGCCACTCCAGCCAAAAGAACCAAATACTCCTGCTAGTTGAGTTTTGGCTGCATTTGCTAGTACTATTCCTAAAGCGGTTTGAATTTGAGTAGGGGCGTGTCCGCCCAAGGTAGGTGAACCCATAATAAAGCCTACAGATTTTTCGATAGCAGATTGAATTTCTTCGGATTTAGCAGACTCCGCATTGATTGATTCTACGGCTACTCCTGCCTTAGTAATGCCTCTCGCGATCGCTTGAGCAATCGTAGCAGTGTTACCATAAGCAGAAGCGTAAATTAAAGCTACACTCAAATCGCGATCGTTCTGATTTTGCGCCCAAGTACGATAGTCATGAGTTAATTCATTTAAGCTATATTTGACTAAAAAGCCATGTCCTGTAGCGTAAATACGAGCAGGTTTAGCTGCTAATTTATCTAAGCTAGCAATAACTTGACGGGCGTGGGGTGCCATCAAACAATCAAAATAATAACGACGATCTTCTAAATCTATTGTCCAGCCTTCATCAAAAACGCGATCGCCACACACATGACAACCAAAGAGTTTATCGGTATAAAGAACTTGTGTTTTACGATCATAAGTACAAAGATGATCGGGGTAACGGGGGTTTTGAGTGGGAATAAATTCTAAAATATGTCCTTGACCTAAATCCAAAGTTTCTTCCCCTTTAATTATCTGGATGTTCAATTCCAGATCTGTTTCCGCCAAAATTTTACGCAGGGAAATTGCCCCAGGATTCGTACAAACAATAGTAATTTGGGGTGCAATCGCTAATAAAGCCTGGAGAGTGCTAGCTCGATTGGGATTAATATGTCCCAGAATAATATAATCAATTTTTTGCGGGTTTATTCTTTCTTGTAGAGCATCCAGAAAAATCTGGCTAAAAGATTCCCCTGGTGGATCTAATAAAGCCGTTTTATCCCCTTCAATTAAATAAGAATTAGCTGTAGTTCCTTTTTGTAGCGCATATTCAATTTCAAACTTCAGACGTTCCCAAGTACGTGATCGCAATACACGAGTCTCAGCAGCAACGGGAAACACCTGAACATCCTTGGCTTGGTTTACAGAGGACATAGCTTTATTGTTTTGTCTTTACTATTCTTAACTTTAGTTTACCAAGTTAAGACAGATTCTTTAGCGTGACTATCTTTGTTAAAGTATTCATTAAAATCTATAACCCAACAAATCCATTAACTCTGATTGTGAGTATCTGGTTTAATATCAAATTCAGTTATTCTAATAATTTCCATTTAGTTAATTTACAATCTACAATCTCAAATTTTAAATGGCGTGGTCAACATATCGTAGATAAAAATTTGGAGGGAATAAAAAGTAATTGAAAACAGTTTTTATGATTGCCTTACCACGTTCAGGAACATCATGGTTACAGGGAATGTTGGGAACTTTACCAGAAATCGCTACAGTGCGAGAAACGCATCTATCGGACGACTATCTAAGACTAATGCTTAAATGTTGGCGAGATGAACGACAAAGACCCGATCCCGATGGCTTAAAGGCAATTTTATCCGAAGTAGAATTTTATGATTGTCTGAAAGTATTTTGCGATCGCATTTTTGCTAAATTTATTGAGCTTAATCCCCAGGCACATATTATTTTAGAAAAAACTCCTGGTAATTTAAATTTTGTAGACTTACTTAACCGTTTATATCCTGAAGCTTATTTCATTCATGTAATTCGTGATCCCAGGGCTGTAGTCGCATCTCACTTAGCCCTCAAGCAAGAAAAATGGAGTTGGCTGCCAGCAGATACCAACCATATAGATATAGCCTTAAAGTGGATAAAAGCTATAGAAAAATGCGATCGCGCTGCTACTTTACTTGACCAACGGTTTCTGGAAGTACGCTACGAAGATCTTAAAACCGACCAAACTTTAATGCTATTTAAAATCACTAATTTTTTAGGACTAAACTACACGCAACAACAACTAAAAAACCTGATCCCCCAAGTATCCGCTTCAGATTTAGACCAAAATAAAGCTAACCTTCCTGAACATAATCCCTTTTTTGATAATCGACCTAATTTTTTTCGTCGTGGTGAGGTAGATAGTTGGCAACAAGAACTTACTCAAGAGCAAATTATCGATATCGAATCAGTTTGTTTACGCTCAATGATCAATCACGGCTATCAACCCCTGCATTTAAAATCTCTATGGGATTAGCTATCAGTCATCAGGGGGAATGAACGGTTACAAAGCGATTTCTTTACCAAAATTACGAGAAAGATTAATTATTTTAATCGCCGAATTTTGTTGATGTAATTGAATGAGCTTGTTTAAAGTATCGTCTTGACTGCCATCATTAATACAAATTATTTCGTAATTAGTATGAAGCTGATTGATAACTGTAATAAGTCTGGTAAATAAATGTTCAATATTTTCTGATTCATTATACAAAGGCACTATTATTGATATTTCGATTGCATCTAATTTAATAGACATCTACTATAGTCGTACAAGATTAGTTGAGAACAGCGAAGGTGATTGGCTTCATTAGTAGCAAGTATCAAAATTTTAATTGTGTTCTTGTCGTTGATTAGCAAAATATGGCAATCTTTCGACATCATAGTTACGAGGAAAGTTTTTATAAAAAAAATAACCGAGACAGGGTGTAGATAAAGCTATGAATAAAATATTTGATGCTAAACTCTCAATAAATTCTTGTTGATACTTAGCTACTGTTTCTGGAATTGAGTGATCAACATTAGCAAGAAATTGCCAATATAAGAAATGCATCGACACTATCAAGTTATAAACGAAGTGGCAAATTATCGGTACGATAATTTGTTTGGTTTTTAAATATAAAATAGCGAGAGTAACTCCAATCGAAAATAAGGAAATTACATCCGAACGAAAATGTACAATTGCAAAAAGACTTGCTGAAATTATTAAGGCTTTAACCGTGTTTTGCCTAATTGCTAATTTTTGAAAAATAATGCCTCTAAAAAATAATTCTTCCATAATGGGAGCAAAAATCAAAGCTGCGATCTCAAAAAATATATAACCCCAAGCTGTTGTAGCATAGGTTTGATTAATTTGATCGGTTACATACTTAGGTGCTACGAAAGATAAGCTATATAAAATTACACTACTAGTTCCCAAAGCTAAAAAATAATTAGCGATCGCTAATCCAATTGGTAACACAAAGTTAACTTTTTTTTACTAACAAAGGTTCACTCAATCCAATTAATAGTACTGGTAAAAATTGGCAGATAATACCTTTAAAAAAAAGTTTACGAATGTGCTTGATGCTAGTTTCTGAATCAATCATAAGTTAAACGATGCAAGCATGAATTATGAGGGATGAAGTAAGCTGTCAGGTATTTAATTTATTTGTTGAGATTGACGAAGAGACTGGGAGACGGAGAGAAGGCTTGATGGTTTGTTGTCTAATGAAATAATACACAATTTAAGTGCATCGGCAGCTTAATAGATAATAAGTAAATAACACATAATCACTAATCACCAGTCACCAATTAACAAATTATTTTTCCAGAGAAGATAAATCTAGAAAATCAAAATTTTGCAAAAAGTCTAATAAGCGAGTAGCTATTTTAGAGACACCTTGAGCAACATTAGATTCAATATTGAGAGGAATAACTGGATCGTGTAGTGATAAACGTAACAAAAACCAACCATTTTCTCTAGGTGACTGACAAGATACTCTAATCCCTTCATAATTATTTGGAACAATCTCCCAGTCTGAGTGAGTACTAGCAAATTTATGAAGTTGCGCAATTACATTATTACCATAAGTTTGAAAATCATCGATATTAATTTTTAACCTAAATTCTTCACTTTCTGCTGGTTCTTGTAAATCCTTAATTAAATCAGTTAACAATTTACCCTGTAATTTAGTTTTAGCCAATTCAACTAATAGTTTAGTTGCCAAATATGCTCCATCATCAAGGAAATAATTTTCCTTCATTGCTCCATGTCCAGAAGTTTCAATTGCCAGCCAAGATTCTGCTCCTGCATCGTTTAACCGAATAGATTCATTAATTACGTTTTTATAACCTCGTTTAAAACGATGATGTTTACCGCCTAAATGTTGCTCAATAAATTGAGTCAAGCCATCAGAAGTAATAGAATCTGTAACTATAGTTGAACCTGGATGTTCTTGTAAAAGAATTGCAGCAATTAACGCAATCAGACGATTACGATTTAGTTCATTGCCTAAATGATCTACAGCTGCCACGCGATCGACATCTGTATCAAAAATAATACCGAAATCAGCGTTATTCTTAACAACTGCTTGGCAAATTGCAGCCATCGCTTCCTTATTTTCTGGGTTGGGAATATGATTAGGAAACATCCCATCTGGCTCAAGAAATTGACTACCTGTCGTATCTGCCCCCAAAGGTTTTAACACCTGCTCGACATAAAAACCACCTGCGCCATTACCTGCATCTACTATTATGTTTAAACCTGTTAAAGGTTGCTCGTAATTATCAGGATGATTTACTCCTTGACGAATTATTTCTACTAGTTTGGCTGCATAAACACTAATAAAATCACGCTCAATAATTGCTCCTGGAATATTTCTGGTGGTTAAATTACCAGATTCAGCAATATTCAAAATTTCAGTAATATCTGCTTTTCCCAAACCCCCTTGAGGAGTAAAAAATTTCAAACCATTACGATTAAAAGGCAAATGACTCGCCGTTAACATAATTGCCCCGTCACAATTAAACCCTTCTGTTACCGTACTCATAAACATAGCAGGAGTTGAGGCAAGATTAAAATTATACACTTGACAACCTGCGATCGCCATTCCTTCTATTAACGACTGACTTAAGATTTCTCCCGACAAACGACTATCTCTTCCCACGGCAATAGTTATTTCAGTGGGTGATTTATTTGTTTGCTCAGTCAACCACTGCACAAAGGCATTAGCAAGAATTTTAACCACGTCAGGAGTCAAATTAACTGCCTCCTCTGCAACCCCCCCAAGGGCTACCCCGCGAATATCAGAACCATTTTGCAGCTTTTTCCAGTCAATATTATTCATGGTTTATTAATTACTAATTACTGATAATGGTTAAATATTAGTAGATATAGCAAGTTGAAAATCTAGGATAAAAATTAAAAAGTAGTTATGCCGTTAATTAAAGTTCAATCTTCTATCCCTCAACCTGAAAAATCCACAGTTGAAAATTTGCTTACTAGCCTTTCTGCTAATTTGGCTAAACACACAGGTAAACCTGAATCTTATGTAATGACTGCTTTTGAAGCCGATCTACCCATGACCTTTGGTGGTACATTTGATCCAGTGTGCTATGTAGAAATCAAGAGTATTGGTAGCATGAGTTCATCCCAAACCAAGGCAATGAGCCAAGATTTTTGTAGTCAGATTAGCGAAAAATTAGATATTCCCTCAAATCGCATTTACATTGAATTTGCCGATGCCCAAGGATATATGTGGGGATGGAATAAAAGTACTTTTGGGTAATAGTCAAGAAAAAGTCAAAAGTCAAAATTCGGGCGGTCAACATTTGGAGGAAACCTCCAAATTACGCCCTCAAAAAGTCAAAAGTTTAATTTACTTCCTACTTCCTACTTCCTACTTTCTACTTCCTTGTATATGCCCGTCTATTTATATTGGGGGGAAGACGATTTTGCTCTTACCCAAGCTGTAGAGAAATTGCAAACGAAAGTCCTCGATCCTAATTGGTTACAGTTTAATTATCATAAACTAACAGGCGATCGCTCGGAAACAGTTATTGAAGGACTCAATCAGGCTATGACTCCTGTATTTGGTACGGGAGAACGTTTGGTATGGTTAGCAAATACTAATCTTTGTCAACAGAAACCTGCTAATGAAGTTTTGGATGAGCTTAAGCGCACTCTTGAAGTAATTCCTGCCACATCCCATTTACTGTTTACTACTGATAAAAAACCTGACGGCAGGTTAGGTTCTACTAAATTATTAAATAAATCTGCCCAGGTAAAAGATTTTAGTTTAATTCCCCCCTGGAAAACCGATTTAATTACTGCCCAAGTTAGAGAAGTAGCACAAGAAATTAATCTTAAACTAACACCTAAAGCGATCGCCCTCCTAGCAGATTCAGTAGGTAATAATACTCGACAATTATGGAATGAATTAGAAAAGTTAAAAATATACTGGAGTAATAATGAGCAACCCCTAGATGAGGAAGCTGTAGCGGCTTTAGTTCTCTGCAATACTCAAAATAGCTTACAGCTAGCAACGGCAATTAAAGATGGACAAACCGAACAGGCTTTAAGTTTAGTCACCGATTTAATCAACCATAATGAACCTGCTTTAAAAATAGTTGCAACTCTAGTGGGGCAATTTCGGACTTGGATAATAGTTAAATTAATCACAGAAGCAGGGACAACAGATAATAAAGCCATTGCTACTGCTGCGGGAATCAATAATCCCAATCGTCTCTATTTTATTCGTCAAGAGATTCAGAAAACCACAGCCCAACAATTTCTCGCTGCTTTACCACAATTATTAGACTTAGAATATAACCTCAAAACAGGAGGAGAAGCCTTGGCAATCTTACAAACTAAAGTAATTGAACTATGTCTTTTATTTAAAAGGGTAGGTTGAATAATTAAACGCAAATTATTTAAGAGATTTTTCTATTTGGTATTGGTATTAGTTCTCTTTTTAATTCTTTAATCCATAGGTACGACTCTAACAAACAGTAAACCCTATTATTAATAATCCTCAAGGAGTTATGCGATCGCTAGATAAAAAATTCTTAAAGGAAGTCCACCAGCAAAACCTATAAATTTCCCTCATTCAAAACTCTAAGGATACTCGAAAAAAGCCAGCTTAACTACTTAAAACGGTTTCAATTCCAAAGAAAAATAAATTCCTTCTTCTTGCAAACTATTCTCTTCTTCCTCTAAATCTACTAAAGGAATTCCCCAATCTAAATGAGAGGTAAAATCATCACTAACTTGTAGTCGTAAACCAATACCTGTAGAGACTAGCGTATTAGCCTCTAGCGTCAAATCATCTGAATTCCAAACCGTACCAAAATCAACAAAAGGAGTTAATTGTAGACTAGTTTGCCATTTAGGTATACTAACAATTGTCGCTCTAACTTCGACGGAGTTGAACCAACCGTTATCTGCTAACAGAGCATCCTGGCGATAACCCCGAATATTTAAACCACCTCCCAAACTAAACTGTTCTGTCGGTACTAAAGCATCATTAGCTAATTGCAAATCTGAGCGGAATAAGAGGGTGACAGTAGGGTTAAGCAACTTCAGATATTGAGCTTGTCCTCGCCAGGCTAAAAATTTACTATCGGGTTGCCCGTTGTCGTTAATTGTTGCCCCCAGAGCATTAATACCTAAACTAAATTCTGATAAAAAAGCTAAAACCTCGTCAGAATCACGGCTCGTATATTCCTGGAAAAAACGGATCACGCTAGTATCAGTTATACCATCGCTTTCAGCCCCTCGTGATAATTGAGCAGGTTGCTCTCTGACGGTAGTTGCGGAATTACTTTTGGCAAAAGTTATACCAACCGCTACATCTTTTGTAGGTTTTTGGATCAGAGGTTGACGATAGGTAAATTCGTAATTAATGTTTTCTGATTCAATATTAAAGCGATCAAAAGGCGATGTAATAATTTCGCTATCAGTGTAGCTCAGGTGAAAATCGAGTGTGCCATTAGAGGGATTAATAGGAAGAGTGTAATTAATATTATCCAAAGAGTTACTACCATCAGTATTAAGATAACCAACACTAAAGCGATCGCCATAACCTAGTAAATTACGATGAGTGAGTCTGACACTTCTGCGATCTGTACCCACAGAAGCAGCACGAAAATTATCAAAGTTCAAAGTTACGTCAAAGGGATCGGCTTCCTGTAACTCAAGCTCTAAAATACTACTTCCTTTGCGAGTTCCAGCAGTCAATTCCGCAGCTAAATTCTTAATTAACGGATCTAATTGTAATAATTGCAGAGCATTCAGTAGTTTATTTCTATTTAAAGGTGCATTAGTCGCAATTTTTAGGCGATTTCTCACATAGTCAACATTGAGTCTATTTAAACCTGTAATGTTAATTTCTTCTACAGTTCCCTCCACCACTTCAATCGTAATGATCCCATTTTCTAGCTTTTGAGGGGGAAGAATAGTTCCCGAGGTAATATAACCATTCTGGAAATAAAGGCGATCAATTGCCTCTTGGGCAGCTAAGAGTTCTGTAAAGGATAGACGGCGAAGAGTATATGGTTGGAGGACTGCTGCTAATTCTTCGGGGGTAAAAACTGTACTACCAATAATCTCAAACTTTTTGACAAAAACGGTGTTGAGTGGCTTTTTAATTGTATTGGAGTCATCTAGTGCAGGTGATTCTAATTCGGGCAGGATTTCTTCTATCGGTGGCAGAGTTTCTGGTTCTACTGGCTGGGGTTTAGGTGGTAAAGGTGGAATTATTGATGGTGGCGGAGTTTGTGCCTTAACAATAGTAGTGATTGATAGTAAATAGGCGGTAGATAATAGAGGTATTTTACTAGCTTTAAATAGATTTATAGGGATTGATATAGCGTCTCTCATTATTTCTGACTTCTGACTTCTGACTTCTGTACGGGCGATTCGCGAATCGCCCCTACTTCTGACTTCGATTAGCTTACTGTAAAAAGTCGAAGAAACAATTTTTAGAACTCGATTTTAATCCCGACTAAAATTATCGGGTATATTTGACTGGGTGTTTTTACCTGTGATAATATCAATTCACTGTTGACGGAATTAAAGTTTAACCATGACCCAGACACCTATCAAAACCACCAAGGGACGGACTTTCACCAATCTAGTATCTAAAGAAGGAGGCGTAAAATATCCTCTCCAAGCTCTCAATGTTTGCGAAGAAACTTTCTCTCCTTTAGAAGTAGCTTATGACTATGATGAAATTCGTCGTCAAGTCAGCCGTGAAAGTATCGCAGCTGGGCCGAATTCCATTTGGCGTTATAAAGCATTTCTACCTGTGGAAAGCGACAACCCTATTGATGTCGGCACTGGTATGACTCCCTTGGTAAAATCCAATCGTTTAGCTCGTCGTCTGGGTCTAAAAAATCTTTATATCAAAAACGATGCGGTCAATATGCCGACCCTGAGTTTTAAAGACAGAGTAGTTTCAGTGGCGTTAACTCGTGCTAGAGAACTAGGATTTTCTACCGTTTCCTGTGCTAGTACTGGTAACTTAGCCAACTCTACAGCAGCGATCGCTGCTTATGCTGGAATGGACTGTTGTGTGTTTATTCCTGCCGATTTAGAAGCAGGTAAGGTATTAGGTACTTTAATCTACAACCCTACAGTTATGGCAGTCAAAGGCAACTACGACCAAGTAAACCGTCTTTGCTCCGAAGTCGGTAATACCTACGGTTGGGGTTTTGTAAATATCAATCTGCGTCCTTATTATTCCGAAGGTTCTAAAACTCTTGGTTTTGAGGTAGCAGAACAACTAGGTTGGGAACTTCCCGATCATATCGTTGCACCTTTAGCTTCTGGTTCTTTGTTCACTAAGATTTATAAAGGCTTTAATGAATTCGTCAAAGTTGGTTTAGTCGAAGATAAAACCGTCCGTTTCAGTGGCGCACAAGCAGAAGGCTGTTCCCCCATAGCTCAAGCATTCCGCGAAGGTAGAGATTTTATAGCTCCTGTAAAACCCAATACTATTGCCAAATCCATTGCGATCGGTAACCCAGCAGATGGAGTCTATGCTTTAGATGTCGCTCGTAAAACCAACGGTAATATTGAATCTGTTAATGATGCCGAAATCGTCGAAGGGATTAAGCTACTAGCAGAAACCGAAGGTATCTTTACTGAAACTGCTGGTGGTACTACCGTCGCTGTCCTCAAAAAATTAGTAGAAGCAGGTAAAATCGATCCTGATGAAAAAACAGTTGTTTACATTACTGGTAATGGCTTAAAAACCCAAGAAGCAGTACAAGGATACATCGGTGAGCCTCTAACCATCGAACCCAAATTAGACAGTTTCGAGCGAGCTTTAGAACGTTCTCGCACTTTAGAACGTCTTGAATGGCAACAAGCAAGTGTTTAATAAAAGCTATAAGCTATAAGCTCTAAGCTTTAAGCCTATGCAATTTAATGTTTTTACTATTCATTCTCAATTCTTGTTTCATAGATTATGACCGTTAAAGTATTAATCCCTACCCCCTTACAAAAGTTCACTAACAATCAGGCTGCGATCGAATGTACTGGTAGCAATATAGATGAACTAATCGAAGCTCTCGAAACCAATTGTCCTGGGATTAAAGCTCGTATTTGTGACGAATCTGGTAAACCTCGGCGTTTTCTCAATCTCTATGTCAACAGTGAAGATATCCGTTTTCTAGAGGGTACAGATACAGCTTTACAAGATGGTGACGAAGTAAGTATTGTGCCTGCGGTTGCAGGGGGCTAGTATCGTTACTGATATTGAACCCAAAATTTAATAAATTCCGTAACAGTGAGGTTAGCAATTTAAGTTAACCTCTTTTTTGTTTAATAACTTTTGCCAATTAATCAAGATGCTTGACATGGTATTAAAATTGGCTCTCCCTTTTGAGCAGTTGCTCAACCTGTTGATAATTTGATAGATCACCTGTTTCGAGAAATATTTTTTTTGCTCTCTGTAAATCTTCTACACTTTGTTGTCTATTTCCTAGATTTGCCTGAACAATACTACGATTAAAATAAGCTTTCCCGTCATTAGGATTTATTGATATTCCCTGATCATATTTTTCTTTGGCTTCGTGCCATTCTCGCAATTTCATATGACCAAACCCACAGTTAAAATACGCCTGATCGTTGTTTGGTTGAAGTTTAGTTACTTGTTCAAGATCTTGAATCGCCTTAAGCCAATCTTGTTGTCTCAAGTTGAGAATTCCCCGATGGTAATAAGCTGCACTGTAATCTGATTTTAGCTTAATAGCCATATTATAATCTGCGATCGCTTTATCCCATTGATGACGCATATTATAAATACCCGCTCGATTAAAATACGCTCTATGAGAAAGCTGCGAAGCGAGTTTTATTGCTTGATTATAGTCTTCGAGTGCTTGTTGCCACTGAGACTGCTCTAGATAAACATTTGCTCGATTGAGGTAAATTGTAGCATTTTTTTGATTCAGAGCGATCGCTTGATTAAAATCCGCTAGTGCTTCGGTAAATTCTTGTTTGAGAGCATGAGCTAAACCACTGTTATTATAGTCTTGTGATCGTTTCAAATTTATTTCGTCTGTATTTATTTCTTCAGTAGCTTGTTGTTGCTGAAGATTTTTATACTCATTTTGAATTTGAAAATTGTTAGGATTTAGTTTTAAGGACTGTTCGTAATCTTTGTTAGCTTCCGTCCACCTTTTTTGTAAAGCGTAAACGTTGCCCCTACTAAAATAAGCTTGAGCATTTTCAGAGTCTAATTTTACCGCACGGTTCAAATCTCTTAAAGCCAAATTCCAATTTTCTTGTTGAGTGTAGAAAATTCCTCTAATTAAACTTGTTTCGCTAGAATCAGGATCCAGAGATACTGCTTGATTGTAATCTGCTTCTGCCTGGTCGATTTCATTAAATTGATCATTATATAAATTTCCTCTTAAGATAAGTTAGTAGCATCATAAGGGTCAATTGCGATAGCTTTATTAATATCTTGTAAAGCTTTATTCCACTCTTTTTGTTGTGAATATATTTTCGCTCTCACGTAGTAAGCTTGAGAATTTTGTTCATCTAAACTAATTGCTTTATTCAGGTCAAATAAAGCATGATCAAATTCTTGTTGAAGACCATATATATATCCTCGATAAATATAAATCACATTTGAATTAGGATTGATTTTTATAGCTCGATTAAAGTCTTTTAAAGCATCGTCCCATCGTTCTAAAACGGCATATAATAACCCTCGACTGATGTATATTTCAGCCATATTTGGATTCAATTCAATTGCTCGATTAAAATCTTCCAGAGCAGTATTCCATTGTTTTTTTATTCTGCGAATATTTCCTCTATTAGAGTAGACGGCAGCATTTAATAAATCTACTTGACTAATCTCTTGTTCGGAATCTTGAAGATGTTGTGATTCAGTATTAGATGTTTGATTAGGTTCGCTTAAAATAGGGCAACTAGCAAAGGTAAATATAAGTGCAAAAATAGTTAATTTAACTATCAATTGATACGACATCTAACAATTTCTCTCTTTTAAATAAAATATTTTCATCATGCTACATATAAATAAATGCAGCTTAGGAAATTTTTATTCAAGCTTTTTGTCAAAGACAAATTTTAGATACAATCTTGCTTTTACCTATTTCTTATTTCCTGTTTCCTACTTCCTTACTTCAAACCCTCAATTCAAAATTGACCAACTACTACCAGATATAATCCCTTAATATAGAGGTTGAATCCATTCCCATTCTCTAGTTAAACCTTCTAGCAAAGAAACTTGAGGAACATAACCCAAAATTTGCTTGGCTTTAGTAATATTTGCACTAGTGTGACGAGCATCACCTGCTGCTTTTTCCAGATAATTGCGCTGGATTGGCTGTCTGATCACTTGCTCCATGATGTTTAATAACTCGTTGAGACTGACTCGGCTACCGCCACCAATATTAAACACTTCACCAATTGCTTCTGGAATTTTAGCTGCTGCCAAATTAGCTGCTACTATATCACTGACAAAGGTATAGTCTCTGGTTTGTTGTCCATCCCCAAAAATAGAAATAGCCTCATTATTGATTGCTGCCTTGAAAAATCGATGAAAAGCCATGTCAGGACGTTGACGAGGCCCATAAACCGTAAAATAGCGTAAGGCAGTAACGGGTACATCAAAATTTTGCTGATATAGCCAGCATAAAAGTTCTCCCGCTAATTTGGTAATACCATAAGGGGATATAGGTTGCGGACATAAGGTTTCGGAAGTAGGCATAGTGACTGCATCACCATAAATTGATGAACTAGAAGCATAGACAATTCTAGTAAGAGAGTTAACTTGTTTGGCTGCTTCTAAAATTACCTGAGTAGCATTGATATTTCTAGCTGTATAGTCTTGAAATCCCTTTCCCCAGCTAGCTCTAACTCCTGCTTGGGCTGCTTGATGATAGACTACATCCACTGACTGTAAAAGCTGCTCCCAATCCAAATCTTGAATATCGGCTTTGATTAATTTAAAACTAGAATTTTGTTTGAGATTAGCTATATTATTCTGTTTTAGTTGACGATCATAATAATTATTAAATTGATCGATACCAACTACTTTGTCTCCTTGGTTCAAAAGAGCTTCTGCCAAGTGAGAACCAATAAATCCCGCCACACCAGTAATAATATTGATACCCATGAAGATTAGCTTGTAGTTAGTGAATTAATTTGTATTCTTAACAGAATAACTGTAGTTTGTTGGTTTTAGAGTCTGAGTTAACCTAATATTTAGCAGAATTTAACTAATTACTCAGGGTGGCTGTTAGTAAAAACTGTAAACTATATTAGAAATGATATTAAAGTTCGAGATCTCAAAATGAAATAATTATTTAGCAGTACTTCATTACTTCTCAAAATAATCTTGTTGCACTAGTAGAAATTATACGTAAAGAAATATTAAAAATATGGATGTTACCAGCGATTTACACGTTATTGAAACCAGACCTTTGTTAAGCCCAGCCTTTATTAAAAGCGAATTGCCTCTACCAGCAGAAGTTGCTCATCTAGTTACTCAAACTCGCGATCGCATTCGCAATATTTTAGAGGGGACAGATCCCCGAATTCTAGTTGTAGTTGGTCCTTGTTCAATTCACGATGTGAAAGCAGCTAAAGAATATGGCAGTAGACTAATGAAGTTGCGATCGCAACTACAAGATCAACTAGAAGTTGTGATGCGCGTTTACTTTGAAAAACCACGGACTACTGTAGGCTGGAAAGGTTTAATCAACGACCCTCACTTAGATGATAGCTACGATATTAATACAGGACTAAGAACAGCTAGAAAGTTGTTATTAGATCTGGCTGACATTGGGCTACCCGCAGCCACAGAATTACTTGACCCGATTACACCCCAATATATTGCCGATTTAATCTGTTGGACAGCAATTGGGGCAAGAACTACCGAAAGTCAAATTCACCGTCAAATGGCTTCTGGTTTGTCTATGCCCGTAGGATATAAAAATGGTACTGATGGTAGTTTTAAAGCTGCGATTAATGCGATGTTGACTGCCAAAATTTCCCATTACTTTTTAGGTATTAACCAAGATGGACTAGCTAGTATTGTCAAAACTACAGGTAATCCTGATGGACACTTGGTATTACGGGGTGGTGCAGCTAAACCTAATTATGAGGCTGAGGATATTGCAGCAGCTAGTCAGGCTCTCAAACAAAAAGCGATGAATTCTCGCTTGATGATTGATTGCAGTCATGGTAATAGCAATAAAGACTATAAAAAGCAAACTGTGGTTTTAGATAGCCTCAATCAACAGATTGCCACTGGTTGTCCCCACATTATGGGAGTAATGATTGAAAGTCATTTAGTAGCAGGTAGTCAATCGATATCTCAGGATGCTCAATCTTTGGTTTATGGTCAGAGCATTACTGATGCTTGTGTTGATTGGGAAACTACAGAAACTATGCTTCACGGTCTAGCTGCTGCCGTTGCTCAAGGCAGACGAGAAATCAAGCCAAATGCAGCTTCTGTCGCAGTCAAATAAACGATTATTCCATGGCTCAATCTGTATTAACTGAATCAGAAAAACAGCAGCTAATGGAAGTTGCCACTCAAGCTTTAGCTAGTGCTTATGCACCCTATTCCCACTTTCGAGTTGGGGCAGCGATCCTCACAACGACAGGTAAAATTTTTGCAGGTTGTAATGTCGAAAATGCTGCTTATGGCTTGAGTATGTGTGCTGAAAGAAATGCGATCGCCAATGCCATAATGGTAGAAGGAAGCGATAAAATGAAATTAAAAGCGATCGCTGTCGTTAACAACCAGAATGTTCCTTGTTCCCCTTGTGGTGCTTGTCGGCAGGTAATCTGGGAATTTGGGCAACAAGCTGAAGTTATTTTTCGCAGCGATCAAGGGTGGCAGCATTCAACTATCGGGGAGTTGCTACCTTACGGATTTTCTCTCTAAATACGGTTTCTAAATTTATTCTCTTAACTCTATTCTAGAAAAGCTAACCATCAAAAAAATTTAAGTCTGTAATGAAGTCATATCTCGCCGCCGCTATTCAAATGACCAGTAAGCCTGACCTAGCTAAAAATTTGGTTGAGGCAGAAGAACTAATCGAACTAGCAGTACGTCAGGGTGCGGAATTAGTTAGTTTGCCTGAAAATTTTGCTTTTTTAGGCAAAGATACTGATAAAGTAGTTCAGGCACAAGAAATCGCGGTGAAAACCGAGCAGTTTCTGAGGAAAATGGCGCAGAGATTCCAAATTACCATCTTAGGTGGTGGTTTCCCTGTACCAGTGGCAGACAATCCCAACAAAGCTTATAACACAGCA
>CAYMWC010000088.1:0-986 GCA_964393695.1 uncultured Pleurocapsa sp. | reverse complement strand
GCAATTTTAGTTACCCCTGATGGTCAAGAAGTAGCGCAGTATCAGAAGGTTCATCTTTTTGACGTGGATGTTCCTGATGGCAATACTTACCAAGAATCTAGTACTGTCATGGCAGGTGCAGAAGTCCCGCCTATTTATAATTCCGAAGATCTGGGTAAGTTAGGATTATCTATCTGTTATGATGTGCGGTTTCCTGAATTTTATCGCTCTCTATCTCGTCAAGGGGCAGATGTTCTATTTATCCCTGCTGCTTTTACCGCTTACACAGGCAAAGATCACTGGAAAGTATTATTACAAGCCAGAGCAATTGAAAATACTTGTTATGTAATTGCTCCTGCTCAAACAGGTAATCATTATGAACGTCGATACACTCACGGTCATGCTATGATCATTGATCCTTGGGGAGTAATCTTAGCCGATGCAGGTAGCCAGCCAGGAGTAGCTGTAGCTGAAATTAATCCTCACCGTCTACAGCAAGTACGACAGCAGATGCCTTCTTTGCAGCATCGAGTATTTATGTAATTTGGAATGACTATATTATCCGTCCTGATGAACATGACGTAATATTCTCTCTCCCATTACTGCGTGCTGGGGATTATCAACCAGTCCTGTATCAAGTAAGACTGTACCAAAAAGTATTGCCCAGCCTTTAGCACGTTGTATTGTAGCATGAGAAATATTTTGATATTCGGCGTTCCGAAGGCTACGCGCTAGCGTAATTGCTTGTTGACGGATATTTTGCTCAGAAAATAGCATCCAAATAGAAGCAAGATCGGTGGCTAGATCTCCTGAAGTAATGTCTCCCCAATCAATGATGCCTGTGATTGTTCCATTTTCAACTAAGATATTCCGTGGATGAAGATCGCCATGTAACCATGTTGGCTCAACATCAATAGGTGCATTTAAAGCCTGATTCCAGATCTTCTCAATCTCTAAAGTAATCAGATTGCTTTTTCTTTTTAACCTTTGCATTCGTTCTTCTACAG
>CAYMWC010000087.1:7311-20229 GCA_964393695.1 uncultured Pleurocapsa sp. | reverse complement strand
TATTTTTAACTGGCTGAATTATTTCTTGATGATTTTTTTAGTCTAAACCACAGTTATAACTTCACAAAAAGATCGACTTTTAGCGCATATCCCAGTAAAAGAAGATCGCAACTCCCCAAGTAAAATCAACCAAAACCTTTACCTCGCTTAGACTCCAGCCAAACAAGCAACTCCCCATTTTGACTCCCAGCAGCCAACTGTTGACCATTTCTATCCCAAGCCAGACAGGAAAAGCCATGTTTGCCACCTTCTAATATTTGCCCTACTTGTTTAGCTTTTGTCCACAAAACTAACCAGCCGTCATCAGCAGCAGAAGTGAGTAATAAACTGTTAGGTTGAAACTCTAAAGCCTGAATTTTACCGTCATGTAAAGTTAGAACATTAGCATTCCAACCACCTTCATCCTCAGCTTCTTTTTTCCAGACGGCGATTCCTTCCATACTAGATGCTGCTAGCAAAGGTACACTGTTTTGCAATGGTTGCGACCAAGTTAAATTAGAAATCTTCCCAGGAAAACCCCGCATTATCCAAGGGAGATGGCTGCCATATTCTAGAACGGTAACGGTATTGTCTAAATTACCAGAAGCAATATATTTACTATCTCCAGACCAAGCAGTAACTATGCTAGCTGACGGCATATCGATGAGATAGGGGTCATCATCCCAATTATTAGTATCCCAAACCTTGATTCCACCATCACCGGCGATCGCAATATGTTCTCCGTTTGGTTGCCAAGCTAAATCTAAGATCGAGGAGTTGGTAAAAGGTAAAGTAGTAATTACTGTTTGGCTATCTGCATCCCATATCTGAACATAACGCCCCAAACTAAAGGCTAATTGATTACAAGTAAGATTCCAACTCAGTTTATCTATCCATTTAGACCCATTATCTAAACTAGCGATTAATTTCACTTTCTGTTCTAGTTTTCCGCCTTTTTTAAGGGGGTCAGGGGGGATCGACCAGACTCTAACCTGACCATCCTGTCCCCCAGCAGCTAGAAACTTGCCATCGGCGGAAAAAGCCAGACAGTCTATCGATGCTAACCCCACAGGTAATAAAGTTAGCAGGTTGCCATCTTGCCATAAAACTACTTCTCCCGCAGCCGAACTAGCAGCTAAAATACCATCAGGCGACCAAGCTACTGCTGTAACATATTCGGATAGATTACCCTGCCACTTTAATTGAAATAAGACTTTCCCTCTCGTACCTACACCAAACATTGTCTAAAGTCCTCTTTTAGTTGGGCTTCATCCAGATTACGACCGATGAAAACTAATTCATTCTTGCGGGTTTCCCCTTCTTTCCAAGGGCGGTCTGCTTTGCCATCCAGCAACATATGTACTCCCTGAAAAACAAACCGTTCATCTTCTCCAGCAATGTTTAAAATGCCTTTCATGCGGAAGATATCAACTCCTTGAGTTTGTAGTAGTTGACTCAGCCAGCTATTCAGTTTTTGTCCGTCTAGTTCTCCAGATTCGACAATCGCAAAAGATTTTACTGACTCATCGTGTTCGTGGGCATCTTCACTTAAAAATTGGGGGTCGATTTCTAAAGCGCGATCTAAATTGAAAGCCTGTACTCCTAATAAAGCATCCATCGCTAACTCAGAATTTTGAGTGCGATAGATTTTTGCCATTCTATTCATTCCCTTAATCTTGCTTTCTAACTCTGCTAATTCTTCAGAACTAACCAGATCGGTTTTATTGAGCAGAATCACATCGGCAAAAGCAATTTGTTCCTGGGCTTCATCTGCCTCCCAATGTTGCTGGATATGCTTGGCATCAACGACGGTAACTACTGCATCTAAAGCAATCTTGTCCCGCAGATCTTCATCGACAAAAAAGGTTTGAATGACGGGGGCGGGATCGGCTAAACCAGTAGTTTCAATTACTAAATGGTCGAACTGATGGCGACGCTTCATTAAGTTACCAATAATCCGCATCAAGTCCCCGCGCACCGTACAACAGATACAGCCGTTATTCATCTCAAAGATTTCTTCATCAGCATCAATCACCAGTTGGTTATCAATGCCCACTTCGCCAAACTCGTTAACGATTACTGCTACTTTTTTCCCGTGTTCGTGGGTCAGGATGTGATTGAGGAGAGTGGTTTTTCCTGCACCTAGATAGCCAGTTAGTACGGTGACGGGGACGGTATTGTTGGTTGTCGCTACCATAATCTAAATCTCTTAAAGTCTTTCAGATAATGATAATCGATCTCATTGTGATTAAAACAGTTTTTAATCTTAAAGCTGATTTATTCTCCAATTAGATATACTAGACTTAGCTAATAGCTTAGTTTATATTTTTAGATATGGCACAGGTTAACATTCACGAAGCCAAAACCCACCTATCTCAACTGCTTTCTCGCGCTGTTTTAGGAGAAGATATTGTTATTGCCAAAGCTGGTAAACCGATAGTGCGTCTTGTACCTGTCGAAGAACCAATTCAAGACCGTATTTTAGGACAAGATCAAGGACTGTTTATTATTCCCGAAGATTTTAACGATCCTTTACCAGAGGATATTTTATCTGCTTTTGAGGGCAATGCAGATTGAGGATTTTACTAGATACACAAATTTTTCTTTTGGCATTAGCAGAACCAAAACGCTTAGGAGAAAATACCAAATCTCTACTACGAAGTAGAGAAAATCAACTTTATTTTTCTGCTGCTAGTTCTTGGGAAATTTCGCTCAAAGCAGGGTTAGGCAAACTCCCTCTCCCCGAACCGCCTGATAAGTATATTTCCAGCAGAATGGCGAATCTTAAAATTTTCCCTCTTGATATAACATATCATCATACATTTATAGTTTATCGACTCCCTTTACATCATCGCGATCCTTTTGATCGCATTTTAATAGCAACTGCGATCACTGAAAATATCTATCTCATGAGTGCAGATGAACAGTTTCGTCGTTATGATGTAAATCTGATTTGGGGTTTTGATTAAAGGTCAATAAACTTCTTCATTGCTTCTGTTACCGCTTGAGGATATTCTTCGTGTATACCTAAAGTTCCTGCTAATCTGACTGTTTGCACTTGTTCTAATTCTGCCATTGCTAACATTTCGACTTTCGATTTTGGTGGCGCATTTTTTACCAGGATAATTAACACAGGCATAGAAACAGATGATAGATAACTTAAAAATTTCTCTCTGCTAGCAACAGGATCGATCGCACCAGGTTTTTAACGCCATTTCTCACCCTATATTAGATATTAGAGTCTAGTTGAGTTGGTAAATTTGCTTTAGTCATAAGCTTTAGTCATAAGTATTAATGAAGAGATATCTATCTATAATAGGATTTTAGTCAGATAGTTAATAAACCTTGCAGTTGTCTTAAGGCATTGATACGTACCAGGCGATCGCAACGTTAATTTAATTCTTGCAGTCTATTAAAACATCTTTTCCTGTTCCTCCTAATCCAATGCAAATAGTACGTTTGATTTGGTGAGTTTGAGCTTCTGATTTAATATTCATAATTTTATTTATTTACTTTAATAGTCAGGTCGAAGTTTTTATCTTTGAAAGGGCAATTGAGTTTAAAACTATTACGTTCTATAGCTATATCTTTCTTTACTTCTTGTTCGCGATAAAAAATTGGTTGGGTTTTTAAAGGAATTAAATAAAGACGATTACCTTTTCTTTGTAAATACCCTCTGATCTCATTTCCAGGACAATAAATAGAGTTTAAATTGTCATCACCAATGGCAATTTTTTGTTGATTTTTTAAATAACAAACTTGTTCTTCCTTATCCTCATCAGATTCAAAGCTAATCTTAAGTTTCCACTTTTTATTAAGAGTTATTAAATACCTCGTCCACAAACCCCCAATTCCTAATAAGATAATTCCCATTAGAGTGGGAAACCATAACAATTTTGCTAAATAGGGCGTTACCAAACAGGTTTCTTTGCCTCCTGGGGTGGGGGTACAAAATTCCTGTACAGTAGGAGCAAGATCTACTACCGAAAGCTGATAAGTGCGATTATTATCGGTAGTAATAGTTTGCGATCGCTCTTTAATTGGTAAAGCTTCCAGCCAGCTTTGTCTCTCTTGGCTAGCAGGAGAATTAACAACCCGAAAAGGGCTATTGGCGGGAGTCTCCACCCAAGTAGCCGAATCAATGCCAGGCTTAGTTAATAAAGGTGCATCCGTTAACCAAACAATAGACTGGGGCTTAAGCGCAGTATTTTCCCCCAGACGACATTGATTAAGCTGTGCTAATCCACGATAAGTAAACAACTCGGCATTTTGAATATCTGTATTATTCAGCTTGATTGCCGATTCAAAAGGAAGAACCTTGAGAATAGACTCAATATCTGCTGGTTTACCCCGAAATTTAAGCCCCTGTTGCTTGGTTAAAGGATTAATCTCAGGGTGCAGAGGATTAACCTCGGAGGCAAAAGGAACAACATAGACTGTATCCCCAGGCTGCAAACTATCCTCAATAATCTGAGTTAAGCGTAAACGCCCTTCAGCATTTAAACCGACACTTTCGGTTAAATCAATGGCAATTACAACATCTCGCCCACCATAGATTCGCGAAGCTAAGTTTAAACCAAACTGTTGCCAAGATTGAACACTATTTCCAGTCGCGATCGCTGTGCAGTTGTTTGTCAAAACTGTTTATCTACTAAAAATACAGGTCAGGCAAATCACTAAATGTAATTACTGACAATCGTATTTTTATACTTGAATACTAAGTACAGGACAAAAACTGTAGAGATTGAAGAAAACTGGAATCAGATTGATCAAGGTTCAAGAAAATAGAGCGTAAGTAATCGAAACCGTAGCGGAAAATGCAATGTAAACTTGATGACCCCATAAGATTCGTTTTCTTTTGAGCAATGATTTCTGACCAATTTGAAGATGAGAGAAAACAATCCTAGTCGAAAGTTGATGCTTTCCATTCGTGTTAGAGTTGCCCTTCTTATCCAGCATCCACCACAGTAGAGGAAATGCTACTCCTTGATAAACAATGCCCAGGGTCAAAATATTAAATACCTGACAACCAAACTGCCACTCGGTTCGATCGAGACTTAAGACCCACGGTTGAGGTATTTCCATCATTTCGATAACTAACTTGGCCATGCTGTAGTAATCTAGGTCAAATTCTCTCAAAAATCGTTGCAGTCTTTTGTAACTTGATTCTTGCTTGGCTTGACTCTTAAATCCGATTGATAAATCTACTAAATTAACTGTCTTCACTCGAAACAGGGCGATGAGAAATAGTGCTAAGAAACTCAGTCTTGCTCCATGCCATTTTAGAAGTAAATAAAAACGTACTAGTCCTGAGTCTAATGCGAAGCTTGACAACAATCAACAATTAATAAACGCTACCGCTACCCTTTAAAGCGCAGTTCCCAAAGTACAGGCTCTTTCTAAATTTACTCCTGCTATATTACTTCCTTCTAATTCTGCACAAAGTAAATTTGCCCCAGATAAATTTGCTCCAGATAAATTTGCTCCTCGCAAATCGGCTTCTTCTAAATTTGTTTCGCTGAGGTTAGCTCCCTGTAGATCTGCTTGAGCTAAATTTGCTCCCTTGAGGTTAGCACTATTAAGATTAACACCACGCAAGTCAGTGCCTCTAAGATCAACCCCTTTGAGATCAACTCCAGTTAAATTAGCTCCACTTAAAAATGCGCCCGACAAAGAAGCCTGAGATAGTTTTGCTCCCATTAAATTTGCGCCTCTAAGATTGCTACCCCGCAAGTCAGCACTACTCAGATCAGCTTGCATTAAATTCGCTCCCAGCATGTTTGCCCTCAAGTCAGCTAGTTTAAAACTTGCCCCTAACAGATTTGCACCGTCTAATCTTGCTCCCTTAAGATTAGAGTGAGAAAAATCAGTCCCGACTAAATTTGCTCCAGCTAAATTGATTCTTTCTAATTGACAGTGAGTCAAATCTTCATCTTCTAAATCAACTCCTGGGAAATGTTTTTGTTGTCCTGCACGAATTATATCTACGGTCATTAGCTATCTGATTTGGGTTTAAATTGACTATTTTTTGGCAATTGGCAAATGAGGAATGCTCAATGGTTTAAGACGATGTGGTTTGATTAGTGTTAATGTCGCTGGAGTCTACTAACCACATACCTGTAGCAATTTTAGGCTGATATGCTTCTAGAGTCATGCCCTGCTGCATTCCCATAATTAACAAAGATAAAGCATCTAGTAATTTAGGATCATAGCGTTTACCTGCCAAAGATTGACAATCTGCTAATGCTTGGGTGACAGGATTTTTATCGGCAGCATATTGCTTGTATGCTTTCATTTTTTGCTGAAAATCTGCCAGTAAACAAATGATTCTTGATTCTAAAGGAATAGCATCATAAGCTAGTCCTGTTGGTATTCCTGAGCCATCCCAAGCTTCTCTTTGATGAGTTAAAATTGCGGAAATTGCTTCTAATTGAGGCATGACTCTTAATACTGAAGCTTTAGGTAATGATTTACTGGCGTTGAGAGCTTCCTTTTGAACTTGAGACTGTCTACTTCGCTCCCTAGTTACCCCAGGTAAACCAACACGATGTAATAAGCCAGATAAATAAAGTCGTTTAGCTTGCCAAGCTGGAAGATCTAGTAACTGTGCCATTGCATCTGCCATTGTTGCTACTTCTGAAGCTGCCATCGGATTGCTGACATCGGTAAGATCTAATAGTTGTGCCATCCGTAAGAAGGCTTGCATTTCGTTAGAGATAATGTTTTCGTCTAAATCTTGACTAAAATTATTAGCAGTCTGCTGTGGCTGATGAAGATTTTCTTGACAATTCTGGAGATATTTCACCACCTGAGAAACTACCGCATCTAAATCGTCTCTTTGTCTAGTAGCAGCTTCCGCAGTCATTTTAGTTACTTTAGCAGTCATTAATTCGGCTAATTCTGGTTGGTAACTTTTAATATGCTCAATTGTTAGTTCGACGGTTTCGCGGACTACTTCTGGTTCAAATGTCCAAAAACCATAAAATTTGCGCTCTAGATCTTCTTTGGGCTTATTCGTGCCATAGTCTGCATCAGATAATTCCTGACACAATACCATTGCGGTATAGGTAGGAGAGATAATCATTAGATGCCATTCTTGGGCAACAGGGTCATCTGGCTGAAGATGTACCAAAGCTACATTGTTTTTTTGACTGGTAGGATGGCTTGCAAAACCTGCATCGGGAGTTGCCATAATGGCAACATAGTTTGATTTATCTGCTAAATCGTTATAACGTTCTGCTTCTTCTAGATACCATTTTCCACGCTGAAAAGCGGTGACCATCAAAGGCGCACTCTTAGAATCTAAAATAAAGTCTTCTAAAGCATGACACAGTGCCACCAAAGTATTTTTGTAATATACTCCTAAATTGAGGGGGCGTTTGCTATTTTGATGAGCCTCATCTAGTCTTTGTAAAATTGAACCTTTTAGCATAGTAAAAATTAGTATTTATATTTACGGTGCAAAGACAAATAATGCGCCGTTTGTGAATCATTAATATAATTTGGTAATTAAACAGCAGTTAATTGTTGCTGCTCTGATTGTACAGGGGCAGATAATGCTTCTTCTAGGGGGGCTTTACCTAACTTATCTTCTAAGATTTGCATGACCTGCCGACCAAAATCATTGGGGTTCTGTTTCCAGGCTTGCAAACAGACTTCACCAAAGAAAGAACCCAAGGGTTCAGGATTCCACAGCAGCTTTTTAGCTGTCCAGGGCATTAAACTCATGGGATTGTATCCAGGTTTGAGAATATTCTTTTTAAAAGCGTATTCTTCTAAATGAGTATGGGGCTGCAAACCAATAAAGAAAATAGCTGGTTCTACTTTATCTGCACCAAAAATTGCTTCTAGTTCTCGATGATAAGCAATAGTTTGTCTAATTGTTTCGTAGGTTTCGTCAATAACATTAAAAGAATAATTAACCGAAACTAGATCATTAAACCCTGCTGCTTTGAGATCACGACAGTTTTGCAAGACAGTACGTAAATTATAGCCCATACGCATTTTACGGACTAATTCTTGAGAACCACTGGTTATGCCAATTTCAAAGTAGTTCATCCCTGTTTTGACCATTAAATCTGCTAGTTTGGGAGGTACATTGTCAGCACGAATATAGGCTGCCCAATGAATATCTTGCATACCCGAATCAACAATTTTTTGTAATAATTCCATGGCATCAGGAATATGTTTTTTAGCAGGAATAAACTGGGCATCAGTAAACCAAAAATTGCGAATTCCTCGGTCATAAAGCTGGCGCATTTCTTTGACTACTTCGTCAGCAGGGTTAATTCTGACCTGTTTACCTTCAACTACGGTATAAACACAGTAACAACAGTTGTGAGGACAACCTCTTTTAGTCTGTACGCCAATGTAAAAATCGTTTTCTTGAAGATAGTAGGGAAATTCTGACCAAATAGTAGCTATGTAATCATAATTACACGCGCTTTTCTCGATCGGTGTTGGCCATTCGTGGATTAATTTTTCTCTAATATTATTTTCTCCGACTACATAACAGCGTTCGTCGCGAAATTCTTGATTTTTGAGAATTTTCTCGAATAATTGTTCCCCTTCACCCACAGATACTATCGTTCCTTGAGGTAACTGTCCTTGTAGTTGTTCATAAAAAACACTGACCGCACCACCACCTACAATTGTTAAAGCGTCGGGGCAATATTTTCTTGCTCTGGTTAATCCTCGTTTAATTAAGCTGATATTACGCCATAACTCGCCATAATAAGCCGTCGCCACTTTAAATCCACCTAATGCACCTCTTAATTTAATTAGAGGATTTTGAGCGTAGTAAAATTCAAAAGCGTTTTGTAAAGGGTTGCCACCTCTACCCCCTACGGGAGCATAAATTTGGATATCTCGCCAAGAAAACACAAGTAAAGATGGCTGAAATTGATCAATACACTGATCTAAAGCCCGATTAAACTCTAGAGGCGGAACAGTACCTAAATCAAAGATCTTTTGTTCAATTTCAGGAAATAACTTGTGAACATGATCGGCAAGATAAACTACTCCAATGGGGAAAATTGGGTTACAAGGAAGACGAACATAAAGAATTCGCTGAGTCATAGCTGGTTTAATTATTAAGTTTTGCAAAGGTTATGAGATGTTAAGGGTTTTAGATTGATTTTTAAAGTTTGATAACAATTAGATTTATTCATATAACTTAACTGTAACGATATTACTGACTACAATCAACCAGATTTTGATAATGGCTCTGCCCAGTGATTTTGTGAATTGCTAAAAAATATGTTACTGCCGTAAACTTGGATACTTAATTTAAAGTTAAATTATTCAATTTTAAATATAAGTAAACAATGATGACATTTTGCCAAAAATATAAAATCTTTCTTAAGAAATATCTAACTGAAGAGTAATGTAAGCGAAAGATGATATGTCCATTTATCGGTAGCTTGTTTTACAATCACTAGGGATCAGAGAATGTTAGCTTATAGAAGGTAATAGAAAAATAATTATACACAATTCTCTTCAATAATCATGGCTCAAATTTTAGATCCCTTACCAAACGATAAGAATGGTAGCATCCTTTGTTGCTACGTAAACGCAACCAGCCAAATTCAAATAGCTAGGATTACTAACGTTCCTAACTGGTATTTTGAACGAGTTGTATTTCCAGGACAACGATTAGTTTTTGAGGCAGATCCCAGCGCGATTTTGGAGATCCATTCTGGTATGATGGCTAGTGCCATACTGTCTGATACTATCCCTTGTCAGAGGTTGGCTTTACAAAAAGATGAACAGGATCAAGACCGAGTAAAAAATAAAACAACAACAAAAAGCCAAAAAACTAACAGAAATACTACTAGTAATAGTATACAGAATGATGGGGTTTCTGCCTCGATTAATGTTGCCGTTTGATTATATCGGCAAGTTAAGATTGCTGTTTAAATTAAAAAAAATTGTAGGGGGTTTGTTCACCAGAACACCCCCTTGTTTATACTAATGAATAGAGTAAAAATTCTGAGTAGAATTAAACAATATTTTAGGTAATAAACTTTGGATTTACCTTCTTTTCTTTGGCTTTGGAAAATCGCTGCTTGGTCAATGGGAGGAGCGATCGCATTTTATTTATTGTTACTTGCTTCTGGTATTTGGATGTTTTATGGACGTGTTACCAGAATTGGTCGTCCTCCTTGGCTAAGAAATGCTCACTACATCGGCGGAATTATTATTGTTTTTTTAGTATTTTTGTTACTGGCGATCGGGATAGTCGGCACAGTGGGCTACTATGGCAGCTTAGGACATTCTGAACATCTCTGGGCAGGTTTATTGGTGGTGTGGTTGATTTGTTTGTCTGCCTGGAGTGCCAATCAAATCGATGGGCGTAATAGTTGGGCGCGATCGCTGCACGTAACTATCAATGCTATTTTATTGTTTGGGTTAACCTATGTATCTTTGACTGGGTGGGAAGTAGTGCAGAAGTATTTGTAAGAACAAGGCACTAGGCACTAGCAAGACAAGATGTATACTTAATTCTGACAACTAGGACAAAAATGAGAAGATCGGCCTGCGAGTTTAATTTTATCTATGGTTGTTCCACAAACACGACAAGCTTCTTTGTGCCTGCCATAGACTAGGGCGGAATCGCCATAATTACCACTTACTCCTAACAAGTTTAGAAAATCGCTAAAGGTAGTACCACCCTTATCAATAGCAGCTTGTAAAACAGTAATAATTGCCTGATGTAACTGCTGGCTTTGTTTAGCGGTCAAACTTGCAGCAACCTTATCAGGTCTAATGCCACTTTTAAAAAGAGCTTCATCGGCATAAATATTACCAATTCCCGCTACAACACTTTGATCTAATAACAGTGTTTTAATCAATCGACGACGATTATGTAGTTGCTGAGTAAAATACTGCACAGTAAAATCTGGATCAAAAGGTTCAGGGCCTAATTTCTGCAAGCCTGTAATGATCGATGAAGGTTCTATTTGAGGTGGTACATACCAAAACTTACCAAAGGTACGGGTATCTACAAAACGTAATTCTTGATTTTGAGCAAACAACAGACGAATACGAGTGTGTTTCTCTAAAGGCGCATCTTGTTCTACCCACAATAATTGACCTGTCATACGAAGATGTACCCCCAACCACCCAGCAGGTTGAGCGGAGTCATTAATTAATTTAGCAAGAAGATATTTCCCCCGTCTCTGCCACTGAGCGATCGCCATCCCTGTAATACCTTGCCAAAATTGCGCAATATCGTCAGGATAAGCCAAAGTTCTAGGCAATAAGATTTCTCCCCCCTGAATTGGTTGAGATAGGGTTAATTTATTTAATCCTCGTCGAACGGTTTCTACTTCTGGTAATTCTGGCAAAACTTGTTTCTTCTTACTTGCTACTTGCTACTTGTTACTTGCTACTTGAAGGGCGCAAGCCTTGCGCCCCTACTTCTCAACTTCGTCTGCAAAACTGGCAATAGGAAAAAATTCAAAAGGGCCAGCTACCGATCCCCAGACCAATTCATCTGTCTCAGGATCACGTCCGTGATCGTAGCTAATTAATTTCTGTCCATCAATTTCAAAGCTGTTATCTAAATAGGTAACTTTACCTTTACGTTCAACAATACAAGCTTTTCCTGGTTTAATTTCCCCTTTAAAACCATTACCTGTCCAAGTCACATCCATATCACACCCTGTCATTTTCTCAATTTGATCCGCAGTTAAAGTTTGAAGTAAATCCAAATTACGAGATGCACCGTAGAACTTTTCTTGTTCTTTAACTTTATAATTTTCCAATTCCAGGCGATCGCCGACCACGTTCAATTTAATTATTCGTAAACGATAGGGCTGATTAAGCATAAAATCATAAGCCTGTTCCAAAAACAAGCTAGTACCGTCCAGCAAATCGTAGGGTAAAGGACGCATACACACACGAATATGAGCAAAAAATGGGGGGTTAGCGTAAGCTTGCTCTTGATTGCTAAAGTCTGATGCCATCCAACGGGCAAGAGTAGTTACATCTTGGGAATGAGTCATTTATCTTTATTTACTAAAAAGTTTTGACACAGTTATTCCTTTTGATTTTACGACTTATGGTATTACCTTAAACAAAACAATTCACCACGATCCCCAAAGCGATCGCGCGCTTACGAAGTAAGTCTTACCGACTAAACGTACTCTAAGGGTTATAGTGAATTGTAAAATTTTACATTTAAGTAGATTGCCAAAAAAACAATTAATTAAGCAAACTCAAATGCTCCCTCATGAGAACCAGCATTAACGCTGACATCACTGCCAAAGTTAAAGTTCCCATCGTGATTAATGGTGATTTTTCCAACGACATCAAAATCATGAGCATCATTACCACGAGTACCATCAGCACCTTGATCAGCATATAGACCTAAAGTTGCTTGGTTATCAAGCTCTTCGAGAACTTTGACGGTAACTGTATGACCATCAATCTGAATTTTGTCTCCTTCACCACCGCTACCACTAAAGTTGATAATTGTGTCTTCACCAATGCCCTCAACCCAGTGGTCATGATAGTTACCATTCTCACCAGTTACACCTTCCCAGTCAATTTTACCTTCACCGTCAACGTGTTTTTGATATATTTCTGGTTTGGCGTTCAATAATAAATCGAAATTAAAAGTATTACTGCCTTCTGTACCAGATAGCTGATCGCTGGAGTCCATACCATTAGGGTTGGTGTATTGAGAACTAAAATCAAGTTTATCTATATCGTTTCCATCTTCTACCCCTGGTGGCAAGTTGGGATTTTCTAATGGTATACCTGCATCACTAGTGCTTGTAATTGTACTACCGTCACCCGTATCAGCCATGTCATCGGAAGATTCATCACTACTGTGACCCATATCACCCATATCATCAGACGACTCATCGGTAGGCTCTTCAGTCATCCCAGACATATCATCAGACGACTCATCGGTAGGCTCTTCAGTCATCC
>CAYMWC010000087.1:0-7066 GCA_964393695.1 uncultured Pleurocapsa sp. | reverse complement strand
TCATCGGTAGTATCCTCAGTCATCCCAGACATATCATCAGACGACTCATCGGTAGTATCCTCAGTCATCCCAGACATATCATCAGACGACTCATCGGTAGGCTCTTCAGTCATCCCAGACATATCATCAGCAGACTCATCGGTAGGCTCTTCAGTCATATCACCCATATCATCGGTAGACTCTTCACCATCAGAATCTTCGCTATCTTCGTTGTTATAAGAATCTTCAGGTTGCTCAGGTTGATCGTTCCAATTACTTTTCCAATTTTGCCAACTTGGCTGACTATCTCCTGACTCAGTTGGCTCTTCGATGGTGCTTTCTCCAGAATAATTTCCATCACTATTTGTATTACCATCTTCAAAAAAGTCTTGGCTATCGGTGTTGTAATTTTGATAATTATTGTCTGTGTAGCTCATTTATATTGTAACGTTAGGTTTTTTAGGGATTAACAATTTTGAGTTATGCCTGGAGGGCAACCTACAAGACAAATGTAAAGAAGTTGTCTATTGCTTGTAAAATACTTAACTGGTATTGGATAGAGCAATTTAAACGTTCTTTAGGATTGATTGAAAAGCTAAAGTTAGGAAAAATAATTAGTAAAACTTATAAGTCATATAAATTTATCTGTAGTTAGAACTCTGAACTATTATCTACGTTGTTTGTCAAGAGTTTTGGCAAATTAAATTAAGCAAATGCAGTCTTTTATACCAAAAATTACCTCAATTCAATTTTTTTTTTGTTAAGGTATGCAAAGTAATGAATTTACACAAAAGTTATTGGGGAAAATCCAAAAATTTTTGGCTATCAATTGGGAGTATTTAAGATGCTGGAAATAAATTTCAAAACCATGACTTGATTAGCAAATAATTGTGTTTAAATCATTAGTATACTTTTGTTTTGTCTGCCAACTTTTCAAATGAACAATATTCAGAAGGCAACAAATACAAACTAAAACAGTCTTAATAACGAATTAAATTCATTCACAATGAAAATCTAGGTATCTGTATGACATTGCAAAAAACAAATTATTGTTACTACCTAGCTATGTCATAAATTAAGTTTTTGCACTGTTGTCAAGCTAATTGCTCATCAATTAATTATCCTCATCAAAAAATAAACCTAAGAGTATAATCTATGAATATAAAAGGAAAAACGGCTTTAGTTACAGGGGCTTCGCGTGGCATTGGTAAAGCGATCGCCTTGGAATTAGCTCAAGAAGGTATTCAACATTTATTATTAGTAGCCAAAGATCGTCAACGGTTAGCAGATGTCGCTAAAGAAATCACAGCTATGGGGGTAAAAGTCACCACCTTATCAGTAGATTTAACGCAACCATCTTCAATCAATATTGCGATCGCTCAAGCTTGGCGTACTCATCGACCAATTCATTTACTAGTTAACTGTGCAGGCGTAGCTCATCAAGCACCTTTTTTAGAAACTAAGCTCCCCAAAGTCGAAGAAGAAATTTCTCTAAACTTATTAGGCATGATGACCATCACTCGTTTATTAGCCAAACGGATGGCAAGCCAAAAAGAAGGCACAATCGTTAATGTATCGAGTTTAATGGGTAAAGTCGCGGCCCCCACAATGTCTACTTATTCGGCAACTAAGTTTGCAATTATTGGTTTTACCCAAGCTTTACGCAGTGAATTAGCTAGTCATAATATAAAAGTCGTTGCCCTCCTGCCAACTCTAACCGATACCGACATGACGCGGAATCTCAAGCTATTCCGTTGGGTAATGCCTATGACCTCCGAAAAAGTTGCTCAAGCTCTAGTTTCAGGACTATATAAAAACTCTGGTGAAATTTTAGTGGGATGGCAGAGTTATCTAGCTGTCTGGTGTCAACGCATCTTTCCGCAGTTATTTCAAAGGCTCTTAAGCCTATCTGCACCAAGTCTATAACTTCAGTTAAGGTTCAATACTAGGGAAAAATTCAGGTTACAATTAACAAGCAACCACCTATTTTGACTTGTTATCATCTATTATCTCTATTGTTTCTTTCTTGGCGATGGGGTACTGAACAAGTAAAAATAAACTGAACAACTAAATTATCATTATTACCTGTGGATTCTAGCTATTTAGTTCAAGCGATCGCAGACTGTGAGCAGACAATCACAGCCGAGTTGGATAACCAACAAGAATGGCAAACTGCCTTTAAAAATTTGGGTAATTTACTTCAGGGCATGGGTCAATTTGATCGAGCTATTGTTTGGCATTCCCTAGCATTAGAAACCGAAGCAAATTTAGGAGAGGTATATTGTCAACTAGGAGAACTACACATACTCGAACAAAATTGGTCGGCAGCCCTAACTTGTTTTGAAAATGCTTTAGAATATTTGCCGAATTCCGCTAGTATCTATGCTTCTTTAGCTCAGATCAATGGTCAACTCCAACAACGAGAAGCAGAAATGGAGTATTGGTATCGAGCGACAGAAATTAATCCCAAGTTAGTTAACAGTAGTGGTTACTATAAATTAGCTAAAGCTTTGGAGCTAAAAGGTAAAATAACTGAAGCGATCGCCTGTTATCAAAAAGCGATGACAGGTAAGGAAACGTTAATTGCTGCCAGTTATGATTTGGGGGATATTTATCAACGGCAACATCAATTAGATAAAGCTAAAGCTATTTATGAACGAATTTTAACTGTAGAACCAACTGAAACGAGAGCGCAGTATAAATTAGGGACGGTTTATCTACAACAGCAATGTTTTGACGAGGCAATTGCTTGTTTTCGCCAGACAATTAAAGATTCTCCTGATTTTCCCTGGGCTTATCGTGATTTAGTTAAAACTTTTTTGCAACTAGAAAAATGGGATGAAGCAATTTCTACGTGCTATGCCATTCTGAATCTCGTGGAGGAATATCCTTGGGTTTATGGTCATTTGGGTAATGCTTTACGAGAAAAAGGCAGACACCCAGAAGCAGCAGTTAATTTCCAAAAAGCCTGTGAACATCGTGGTTGGCATCAATGTGTAACCAAAAATTATTTTTTTACTCAAGATGTTTTTAGCTACCGTATTCCAGCCTGGGAAGAACATTTACAACCACTCTTGAAAGCGTCGAATATTCAGGCGATCGAAGTTGGCAGTTATCAAGGGATGTCTTGTTGCTGGCTACTAGATACAATCTTGACCCATGAAAGCGATCGCCTGCTCTGTATTGATCAAAACTTTCATCCTCAATTTCGGGAAAATCTGGCTAAAACTGCTTCAGAATCGCAAGTAACCTTATTAGAAGGCAATATTCATCAACTTCTAGCAGATTGTCTCCCCAACAGTTTTAATCTCATCAATCTTCAGGATCGCTGTAAATTAGTTGAACACAATGAAAAAAATGCTTTTTTAGCTTGGCAGCTTTTACAACCAGGAGGAATAATTATTTTCAATTATTATGGTTGGCGTAATCCTGGAAACCAAGAACAAAATCCCCAGGTAGGAATTGAGCGATTTTTGAATTCGGTTAAAGGACAATGGCAACCAGTATATCGCTCTCCTCAGACACATCAATTAATTATTCGTAAACTACAATGAAAGAAGCTTCATTGTCTGAGTTACATCCAGACCAAATTAAACAAGCGATCGCTAACTGTCTTCAGCAGTTAGCCAATAGCCCCCAACCAGCAAAAGTTTACTTGAACCTGGGTGATTTATACGCTCAACAAGAACAATGGCAAGAAGCTATGGATGCTTACCGCCAAGCAACCGTTATTAAACCTGATTTTGCTGCTGCTTATTTCCGTCTGGCAAAAATCGCCACTCAGATAGGTGATGACAACCAAGCTGCCGATTATTTATATCAAGCGTTGCAATTAAGACCTAATGCTGGCAAAGCTCAACGACATTATAAATTAGGTCAAGCTTTAATAGCCCAAAATAAACCAGCTAAAGCGATCGCTTGTTATCGAACGGCAATTCAAGTTCAACCTGATTTTTGGCTTGCTTATCAGACTTTAGCTACTTTTTTGACCCAACAAGGTAAAAACGAACCTGCTCTCGAAGTTTATCGTCAAGGAGTAAAAAATAATCCTGACAATGCTCAATACTACTTTGCTTTAGCCCAAGCGTTGGCAGCCAGAAAGCAATGGGTTAGGGCAAGTAATAATTATCAAAAGGCTGCGGAGTTAAAGCCTTCAGGAGAGATTTACGCTCACTGGGGACAGGCATTGTACCAACTACAAAAATACTCTTCAGCGCAAGAATGCTATCAAAAAGCTGCGGAGTTAGCCCCTTCAGCAGAGATTTACTATTATTGGGGTTTGGCATCATCCCAATTACAAGAATACTCTTTGGCCTCAGAATGCTATCAAAAGGCGATCGCTTTTCAGGCAAATTATTGGCAGGCTTATTATCAGCTAGGGTTAATTTGGCAGCAGCAACAGCAGTGGGAGAGATCACTGATTGCCTATACAAAAGTTAGGGAAATGCAACCTGAATGTATCGAGGTTTTGGTTGATTTGGGACTAGTTTATCGGCGTTTACAGCAATATGATTTAGCGATCGCCTGTTACCATGAGGTAATTAACCGTAGTCCAGAAAATCCTTCCCTAGCAACCGCAGCTATAGAAGGTTATCAAACAACTCTAGCCGAACATCCCCAAGCTACAGTCATTTTATATTATCAATTAGCCAAACTACTGAGATCAAAGAGTTATTTTCCTCAAGCGATCGCTGCTTATCAACAGTCAATTCAGCTAGATCCTTATTTTAAAGATGCATACATTGCTCTGCAATACACACCTGTTGCTGTACAAAAATTAGATGATTTGATTACCTTTTATCGTCAGATAGTCACCAAACATCCAGATATTACGATTGCCTGGGGAAATTTAGGAGATGCTTTAACCCAAAAAGATCGGGTAGAAGAAGCGATCGATTGTTATCGCACTGGCTGTTATCAACAGGCAATTCAAAACTATCCCTATTTAGCTAAATTAACCTGGAAAACCACAAAAACCTCTGCTCCTGATTTTATTATTGCAGGCGCATCCAAATGTGGTACATCTTCTCTGTATCATTATTTAGGTCGTCATCCTCAAATTTTACTCTCCCATATCAAAGAAATAGATTTTTATTGGAAACATTTTGAACGGGGAATTGATTGGTATTTAGCTCATTTTCCCACTCTGACAGATCAAGCAGATTTTTTGACAGGAGAAGCGACTCCTAATTACTTGCGCTTTCCCCAAGTAGCACAAAGAATCAAAGATACTTTCCCCAAAGTAAAAATTATTTTACTTTTAAGAAACCCAGCAGACAGGGCAATTTCTTGGCATTATCATAAATTAAATACTGGTTTAACCAATCAAAACTTAACAACAGCGATCGCGGAAGAAATAGCCAGATTAGCAACGGTTAAAGAGACAGAAATTATTAATACTGGTTTTTATAATCCTGACAATATTTTAAGTAGTCTTTATATCTATAAAATTAAACCCTGGATCGAACTATTAGGTCGGGAACAATTTTTAATTTTAAAAAGTGAAGATCTTTACGACAATCCCCTTAAAAGTACAAGCGAAGTCTTTAATTTCTTAGGTCTACCTAACTGTACTTTAGACAACTATCCAAAAGTTAATGCTGGCTTTTATAATCAAGTTGATTTAAAGTTGAGAGAAACTTTGATAGACTATTTTGCCCCTTATAATCAACAATTAGAAGATTATTTGGGTATTAAATTTAATTGGCAATAAGTAAGATGTCCTAACGTTTTTACGTAGAACTTAAATCGCAGCGATCGCCTATGGAAAGTAATGATACACATCTTTAGGATGCAGTACCCTAGAGAAAGTTACTATTTCCTGTTGAATAAAAACACCAATCCGATAATCTCCTACTCTAATACGGTAAGCATTTTTATATCCTTTAATCTTTTTAAGATTTTTGAATTCGGTAATGTTTTGATAATCGGGAATAGTTATAAACGCCAGTGCTTTGATTTCCGAATAGATAGATGTCTTTTTCAGTTTTTTTAGGTCTTTGATAAAGCTAGGAAGATATTCAGTTTTCATTCTTCTTCAAGTGCTTTTAATGCTTCTTCTCGACTCATTGGTGTTTCGTTAATAGTTTTTGTCATGGCTTGATAAAGAGCCTCATCTTCTAAGTTTTCTAACAAATACTGATAGTCTTCAAAGTTAATAATAACTTTACGAATATTACCTTGAGTGTTGGTAATAAATTCTTGGGCAAAAGGATAGTTAGTATTGCTCATTATGATCGTTTAATAATTGTATAAACTCTTTGTAAAAGCATGGATGTCGGCAACTCTTAAGGTCATTAAATATAGCACTTATTATATTGATAAGATACCACCTTTTTTATTTTTTCCTATTTCCTAATTAATAGTAAATGTACCTCCCGCTTTTTGAGAAACGCTATAATCTTCTACAAAAACGTATTGTACACGTAACTTATTTAAGTTATTTCTTCAGAGTTAGCGATCGCACTAATTAAAAATGATATATGTCAGAACAAAAGAGCTTAGAAAGTACACAACAAAAAAACAATAACTCAAAAATTTCAGATCAAGAACGTAAAAACATAATTATTGTAATTAAAATAATCTGTGTTCTAATTACTATGTTAACTGGCTTTATTATTGAAGCTTTAATTAATCAACATCCAGTATTTGAGTTTTTACAGTATAATTTTTTGGCGTTGGTGATTTAAGTAATGACATACAAAATGTTACTGTTCGTAGCTTTGAGCTTTGAGCTTTGAGCTTCAGAGCTTTTAAAATTTGTATGTTTTCAACTGATAAGTTAAATATGATTTAAGCATTACGCAAATTATTAATTAAGTTTATTGGTTTAGCGATCGCTTCGTCAAAATTGCTTAAAAATGCCGTACAAATTGAGAAAAATACACTTAGCAAGATCTACTTTGGTTGCAGCCTTAATATTAAGCAGATCTACTACTGCATTGGCTCAAACAAACCTGGAAGAGATCATTAAACGAAGTGATCGCTATATAGTAGAGCCAACAGAAATTACTCAAGTCTATAAATTACGAGATATACAGCGGTTTTCAGTCTTATAAAGGACAGTAGCAACAGTGAGAAAACCAGT
>CAYMWC010000086.1:0-20380 GCA_964393695.1 uncultured Pleurocapsa sp. | reverse complement strand
TCTTGCTTTAAAAACTCGCATTGAAGATGAAATGACATCTATAGAAGATACTATTCAAACTATAACTGACTTATTAAAGCAAAAAGATACTATTCCAGAAGTAGCATTAATACCAGCATTGGCTAGTTATATTGCTGATTTTTATTCTGGATGCGAACGCATTAGTGAAAGGGTTGCTGTTTATTTAGATGGTGGATTACCAAAAAGCAAAGATTGGCATTTTGAATTATTAAAACAAGTAGCCGAACCTGGAGGGAATAATCGTCCACCTTTATGGAGTGGTGCATTACTTTTAGAACTAGATGAATATCGTAAATTTAGACATTTAGAAAGACATATTTATAAGATTGAGTTAAAACCAGAACGAGTAATTACTTTAGCCGAAAATGTAGAACCAGTTTTTAATAAAATTAAATCTTCAGTCAATATATTTTGTAGTTGGCTGGCTCGACAAGCAAAACAAGATTTCAATTAAGTGAATAGTCATGCAAATTATTTATTGTGAGGTAGAACTGTATGAATCTTATTTTAGAATCATCTCAAAAATCTAAATTATTGCCTATCAAATATAATCCCAAATTCTTTGCAGATACCAGTTAAAGTTTAAATGATTAATTTACAACTCAAATACGACTGATATATGTACTTAAAGATGTTTTTAGTTGACCAGTATTTCGATGGCTAACTAACAGCAAACTCAGTATGCTTTCTTACTTCTGGTGGGTGAAAGCCAAGAACGATATCTTCTTTAGGTACTCCCAATTCTAAAAGTCGATAGGCAATACCTCCTTCTGTTCCATCATACTGAATCCAAATTTTGCCATTTTTAATATCTAGATGTAGGAGGCAACCGTAATCTCTCAATCCGTTAGGCTTCCACCCCACGTAAACTAACTGGTAATGATCTCGCTCTGTGTCAAAGATTGTTTGAGCTTCAATCTGGCTAGGTGACTTCATTGAGCGTTCTGCTCGTTGTTGTAGTAAATGTTGAATGTGTTTTCGATAAATTTCTACCCGATCCATTTGACAATCACCTCCTGTTGAGGTTCATAAATTAAAAGTTTGAGTTGACTACGTTGAATTACTTGCTGAATAAATTTCAAAGTAAAAAAGGTTTGGTAAATTTGTTGTGGAACAGCTAGATATAAAACTCATTATAAGCATATGGAAGAATATGTTTTTACGCATTTTGTTTGTAGTCGATTTAATTATTATATTAATTGTTCTCTGTTTACGCCGATCTTCAAAAAATACTAGCTAAATTTTATGTTTAATTTTAACTTTTTATTAAAAAAATATTTGGAGATGACAAAATAGAAGATGAGTGTTAAAACAGATAGCTGAATATCTTGATATTGTGAAAAAAAATATTTTAGTTATTACCTTAAGAGAGAGTATTTAATCGATTATTGTAAAGATAAATAAGTAAAAATATATTGGCTATATTGTTATGTCTGATACGGTAATTAAGGTAGAAAATTTAAGTAAAAAATACATTATTGGACATCAGAAGCAGGAAAAATATACTGCTTTACGTGATGTAATAAGTAATGGTGTTAAATCGATTTTTAATGCCAAAGAAAAAAATCAGAATCATCAAGAAGATTTTTGGGCATTAAATGATGTTTCTTTTGAAATTAATCAAGGAGACAGAGTAGGGATTATTGGACGCAATGGAGCGGGAAAATCTACGTTATTAAAAATACTCAGTCGCATCACCGAACCGACACGAGGACAAATTAAAATCAAAGGTAGAGTTGCTTCTTTATTAGAAGTAGGAACGGGTTTTCATCCTGAGTTAACTGGAAGGGAAAATATCTTTCTCAACGGTGCGATTTTGGGCATGAGTAAGTTAGAAATCAAGAAAAAGTTTGATGAGATTGTTGCTTTTGCTGAAGTGGAAAAGTTTTTAGATACTCCAGTTAAAAGATATTCTTCGGGGATGTATGTGCGTCTGGCTTTTGCTGTGGCAGCTCATTTAGAACCAGAGATTTTAGTAGTAGATGAAGTCTTAGCAGTTGGTGATGCCCAATTTCAGAAAAAGTGTTTGGGTAAGATGCAGGAAGTGAGTACTCAAGGTAGAACAATTTTATTTGTAAGTCACAATCTGGGCGCGATCGCTAGTCTTTGTAATCAAGGAATTTATTTAAGCTCGGGTTATCTGAAATATCAAGGATCGATTCAAAAATCAATTGATTGTTATTTATCTTCTCATCAGATTCAAAACTCAAATTGTTCTCCAGGAATTATTTTTAGAAAAGCAGTTGAAGATATTGAACTAGAGAAAAATAATTTCCAAATAATTGAAGTTAGCTTGTTAGATCGAAATTATCAACTCAAACCTATTACTAAAACCTGGGATTATGTAAAAATTAGAATTCGCTATTATTCTCCTCGCACTATTACCCACGGTTCGGTAGTTTTAGAAATTTATACTTTTTCAGGAACAAAATTAATTCAATATTCCACTAGTCCTTTAAGTGGTTTAGACGTATCTATTAAACAGGGCGAATCTTATATAGACTGTATTGTTCCTTCTTTACCTTTGTCGGCAGGAAGTTATCGTTTTGGAGCAGGTCTAGCCCTACCAATGGTTGAATGGTTATGTTGGGATGGAGATCTGGCAATTTTAGAGATAGCTAGTAACGACATTTATAAATCTAAGTTTCCGCCTAATCAAGAAAGAACGCCTTTGGCTGTTGAACATTATTGGGAGTTATCATCAAAATGATTTTATTGATTAAACTAATTTCTGTCGATTTTCGTAATAAACATCGCTCTAAATGGAATGAAGTAAAAACAAATGTACAGATTACTTTTGGGAAACTAAAAAGGCTTTTTGTGAGACCAAAATTTCCTAATATTGATAATTATGGTATTAATTTACATTTGGGTTGTGGTTCAATTAATCATCCAATATTCATTAATATTGACGGTTTACCAGATAAACACATTCACTATGTCAGAAACTTAGATGATCTGACTATTTTTAAAGATAATAGTGTCAATTTGATTTATGCGTCTCATTGTTTAGAACATTTTCCCCATCATAAAATTCCTGAAGTTTTGGACGAATGGTTTCGTGTTTTAAAGAATGGTGGTATTTTGCGTCTAGCAGTACCAAATTTCGATTCTTTGGTCAACATTTATCAACAAAATAATTTTGATACTCAATCTATTCAAGCTTTTTTGATGGGTGGTCAAGATTACAAATATAATTTTCATATGGCTATTTTTAATGGTATGAGTTTGGAAGCTTTATTGAAAAATGCTGGTTTTAAAATAATAAGAGAATGGCAACATGAGAATAATCAAATAACAAATTTTGATGATTGTTCTAAAGCAATGTTAACTATTAATCAAAAATCTTATTGTATAAGCATGAATATCGAAGCAATTAAATAGATATTTCTTATTAAATAAGTCAATTATTATTTTCTAAAAAACATTCTTCATTTGAACAATACAATCTGCAATGAGTTCCCTGGATTTATTGACAAATGGTTGATCAGAACGCGATCGCCTGATTGCCAAAGGAATTCAACGTTCAGCACTGTTTAGTTGGGACAGAACTGTTGCTCAAACACTTGATGTATATTGTTCCGTTGCTAACTAACTAAATCAGTAAACCTGAAAACAGTAATCTTTACCTCCTTGTCAGATAGCCTCAGCATATTAGTTTTAAATCTCTAAAAACATGACTAAAGATTTACCAAGAATGTTGTTCATCAGTGAAGCCACCCTAAGTAAGGAAGGTAAAGGAATTAACCGAACTATGGTGAACTTGTTAGAGGATTATCCGCCTGAACTATTGATGGTTTTTTCGCCAACAACATCTTTTCAGTCTGAACCCACAGCACCTCCCTTTGATCGCCAAGTGTCTTCTTTTCCTGGATATTACTTGCCTTTACTGCGTAATCGTATAGGGAAATTCATTAACCCTTTGATCAACGCAGTCAACTTACAAATCCTCGATCTACTACCTATAGATAACGTTCAAGATCTAGAAAAATTTGCACCAGAAATCATCTTGATCTGTCCAAACACCTCATGGTGTCTGTTAATGGGGTATAAGCTAACTCAGTATTTTGATTGTCCATCTCTAATCTATTTTATGGATGATTGGATCGCGACAGATAACTCGCGCTGGCTATCAAGTAGTGTCCAAAAAATAGCTGACAAACTTTTAAAAGACTCCGCTGGCTGGTTAATGATTAGTGAGTCACTACAGGCAGAATTATCGAGTCGCTATCAATTAAAACCTCAGCGATCTTTGATCGTTCACAATCCCGTCAATTTATTTGGTAAAAAGCCACCAGAGTTAGTAACTAACGCTGAAGGTACTTTTAAGGTTGTTTATGCTGGTTCAATTTGGTCAATGCACTACGATGCACTAGCAGCGATCGCCGAAGCAATTTTTCAACTTAGATGCGAGGGAAAAGCCATCGAGTTAGTGCTACATACAGATGAGATGTTCTGGAATCTATACAAAGAGAAATGGCAACTTTGGGAAGTGACCTATGGCTCTCTAATTCCCTATCATGAGTTAGAAAAATATTTGAAACGTGCCGATTTATTGCTAGTTACTTCGTCATTTCTACCCGAACTAGCACCGATAACTCGTTCTTCAGTTCAAACTAAACTAACAGACTATATGGTATCTGGTAGACCAATTTTATCTTGCGGTCCGGATTATTCTGCTTGCCATCAATTTCTCAAAAAATGGAACTGTGGACTTGTGTGTGAAACTAATCAAGTTAAAGAGGTAAAGGAATTTTTATTAGAACACATGAATAACCTTTCTGAAAATCAGGTTCTGGCTCAAAGAGCTTTTGAAGTAGTGAAAAATAATTTTGCTCAAAACAAAGTTATAGGCAATTTGCACAAATTTATTGCATCAATAGCTCATTCATCAAACTCTTCAATCGATAGGCACAATAATCTAGTTACTGGAAATCTTTAAGTGAAATTCAATAACCAAATCATATGAAAATGCACTCAACAAATCAACCTCTAGTTCATAAATGGCAAGAAGTTGTTCAACATCTAGATGTAGATAGCCGATGGCAGCAAGCTGAAAAATTTCTTCCTCACTCAGAACAAGTTGGTAGCATTACACATCAACAGCTATGTCAAATTCTAGATCGAGCGTGGGATGAATCGTCAGACAAAAATAAAAATCAATCGGATCTATCAAATTTCTTGCATGAATATTACCAACATCCTGTGTGGTTAATCAATGCTGCTTTCTGTGAATCAGATCCGCAAACTATCAACGATCGTCTGGCAGCAGTACGTTTAATTTCTCATGTGCAACCTCGCAAAATTTTAGACTTTGGGGGAGGGATTGGCACAGTCTCACGTCTATGTGCCACGGTTTTGCCTGAAGCAGAAGTAATAGATCTAGTAGATATCACAGAATTTCGCCATACTATTAAATGCTATTTGTCGGATTTTTCTAATATCCGAATTTTGGAAAAGCCCGATCCACTATACGATGCGATCGTCTCAACAGAAGTCCTGGAACATCTTCTAGATCCAATCCAAGCTGTAGTTGAAATTAATAGGTTGCTGAAGCTTGGTGGTGCATTTGCTGGCAGTTGGAGTTTTGGTCCCTTGATCAAATGTCATCTACCTCATAACTTTCATTTACGACGATTAATGCCTTGGATTATTCGTAGTTTGGGATTTGGATTTTATGGTTTTGAGCGTCGAGGAAGCACTGTTTATGGTTTTGTAAAGCATTCAGAAGTTACCCCCGCAATGCTAAAACAAGCTCGTTTTATAGAGCTAATTGCTAGACTACCCATACCTTTTGAGGGACTACTTCTTTTGATACGTGGGCTTTGAAATTATGAAAATTTTTATTATTTGCTCTGGACTAGGTAATGTGCAACGCGGATTTGAATCTTTTACCCAGGAATGTTTTGAAGCATTATCTCAAGAATCATCATTAGAAATTAGTTTATTTAAAGGAGAAGGAAAAACTCAAGCTAATTCAATTACTCTATCTAACATTGCTCGTGATAGTTGGGCAGGGATTCAACTAGGAAAACTTACTGGCAGAGGGGCTTATTTTATTGAACAAGTCTCATTCTTCCTGAGTCTTTTACCCCACATCTATCGTCAGCAGCCTGATGTCATTTACTTTAGCGACGGTAATATTGGCAATATGCTATGGCACTGGCGACGTTTAACTAAGCAAAACTATAAACTGCTGTTTTCCAATGGAGGTCCCTTATCTCCACCTTTTCATCGTTGGGATTTAGTTCAACAGTTAACACCTAGCTATTTGCAAACTGCTTTAGATGCTGGAGAATCTAAGTCTAAACAATGTTTAGTACCTTATGGTATCAAAGTTAGTTCTAAGGCACAAATTTTGGCAGACTCTGAGCGAAAACAACTGCGAGAACAACTTGGATTACCGATCAATCAACCTATTATTTTATCTGTAGCTGCAATTAATAAGTCTCACAAGCGGATGGATTATCTAATCCGAGAGATTGCTTCCTTAGCTGAACCACATCCTTATTTATTGCTCTTAGGACAACAAGAAGCAGAATCTCCTGAGATTATTCAATTGGGAAAAAATTCACTGGGAAGCGACAATTTTCAAGTTAAAACTGTTGCTGCGAATCAAGTTGCTAGTTACTATCAAGCTGCTGATATTTTTGTGTTGGCTTCTTTAGGAGAAGGATTTGGACGAGTTTTTTTAGAAGCTATGACTTATGGATTACCTTGTTTGGCTCATGATTATGAAGTTGCTCGCTTTGTTTTAGGAGAAGAAGGTTACTTTGCCAATTTTGAATTGACAAGTAGTTTGGCAAATTTAATCAATCGAGTTATGGCAAAGGAAGAAGATTTCTCGAAGCGTCATCTTTGCCATCAAAGCATTTACGAACGTTTTAGCTGGGAAAAACTACGCCCAGCATATATAAAAATGATTAATCATTGTGTGACAAACACTAATGAAGTTGAATTTCCTGCTAATTCAAGTATGGTCTTTAAATCTTAGTAAAAATATGAATTCAAATATTTTGTTTTCCGTGGTTATTCCCACCTACCATCGTAATGATTTACTGGCAAAATGCTTGGATTGTCTCAAACCTGGGGTTCAAACATTGCCAACAGAACAATACGAAGTTATTGTTACTGACGATGGTTTGGAAACAACTGCTGAGGAGATGATTAAAAATCATTATCCTTGGGCAAAATGGGTGGCAGGTAAGGGGAAAGGTCCTGCAACTAACCGTAACAATGGGGCTAAATATGCTCAAGGAGAATGGTTAGTTTTCACAGATGATGATTGTTTGCCCGATCCTCAATGGCTAGAAGCTTATGCTGAAGCTATAGTTAATCTTCCTGATTATCAGGTTTTTGAAGGAAGAACTTATGTAGATCGCCCCAGAAAAAGTCTTGGAGAAGTATCTCCTATAAATGAGACAGGAGGGTACTTATGGTCATGCAACTTTGCAATTCAAAAACAAATATTTGAGTCAGTTGATGGTTTTGATGAGCGATTTCCTTATGCAGCAATGGAAGATGTAGATTTAAATTATAGGCTTAAAAAATCAGGATATCAATCTTGTTTTGTAAGTAATGCTTCTGTTTGTCATCCTTGGAGAAATATGGGGGGATGGAAAAAACAAAAACAACATCAAAAATCTACATTGATCTATTTACATCTTCACCCTGAAGAAACAATAAGACTAAATAAAATTTATTATCTAAAAGTTTTTATAAAGTCTTTAATAAAAAACATAATACCAGGAGTTATAAGATACAAAGGAAAGGGAATAATAGAAGCATTAATTATGCAATGGTTTTTTATTAAAAATGTGTTTTTTATCAAAGAATACAAAAAAAACAACTAATTATTTCATACCTTAAAAATTACCTAATTCTAAATTGTGTCAACTTCAATTTTAATGAGAGCATAAAAATGCAAAGTATAGAAGTTTTTTCTTTAACTGAACAAGCTATTTTTTGGCTAATGAGAATTAAATCTTTGTGGCTAAGAGAAAAATTGTATTGGAAATTTGTTCGTAATAAAACAAGTGAACTAAGTGAACTGACAACATTGTTCGAGAATGTAGCGTTAGAGTTCTCTTCTCAAGTTGAATTAAAATTGATGCCAACAGATGTTTCTCATCAACAAATTGCTTGTTGCGGTTTTTATGAGCTTCCAGTTTCCAAACGTATTGCTCAATTAGCAAAGACAGGTGGTTTGATGGTCGATGTAGGTGCAAACTATGGATATTATTCATGCCTTTGGGCTGCTGCTCATCCTCAAAATCGTATAATTGCTTTTGAAGCATCTCCAAGAAACTTAAATGCTTTAGAACGAAATGTAGTTAACAATAAACTTGCTAGTCAAATAGATATTAAAGAAACAGCCATAGGTAAAGAAAAAGGTGAATTATTATTCGATTTAGGACCAGAAGACCAAAGTGGATGGGGACAGCAATTCTCATTTTGAAACCAGTTTACGCCATTTCAGCGATTCCCAAGAACTTTAAGAATTGTTAAACCCTTATTGTGTAAGGGATTTTATGTCATGAAATCTTAAAATGAGAATTGCTGGGATGGGGAGGAATAATCGTTGATAATCAACCCAATACGGCAAAAGTATCGGTTGATAAATTAGATAACATCTTTCTAGAAAGCGATCGCGAATTTATTGATGTGTTGAAAATTGATACTGAAGGTGCTGATACATGGGTACTTCAAGGAGCAGAGCAACTATTGCGATCGCAAAAAATCAAGCATATATTTTTTGAAGAGAATACCGTTCGTATGTCTCAGCTTAATATTCAGATTGGAGATGCACAAAAATTACTTAAAGCTCATGGCTATAAAGTGAAAAATATAGCTAAAGGCGAGTGGTATGCAAGCATTGTTTAAATTTAATTGCCTCATATTTTTACTTGATTACAATGTTCAAACTTATTTTGTCATTTGCGATCGCATAACTTTAAATCAATAATAATTATGCAGCTATCTTCGATAACAAGGATCAACACAGTGATCGAGGCTAACAGTTTTATTCAGAAAGCCTTTTTTCGATTGAGATGGACGTTAAAAGGTTTATTTGAATCTCATTGGCGGAAAATTTGGTGGACAATACAAGGAGCTTCCTTCGGCTCTCAAACAAACGTACCTCATTTGCAAATGACGTGGCCTCATAAAGTCAGAATAGGTAATGGCTGCATATTGGAGGAAGATATTTTCTTTAAATTTGATGGTGCTTGGCAATCAGGTGAATCCATAATCATCCAAGATAAAGTTTTTATCGGACGAGGATGTGAATTTAATATTCGTCAAAATATCAAAATTGGCAATAACAGTTTGATTGGATCAGGATCTAAGTTTGTAGATCACGATCATGGAATAGCCAACTTAAATCAACCCATAAATAAACAACCAGGATTAGAACTCCCTATTGTTTTAGAAGAAAATGTCTGGCTTGGAGTAAATGTTGTCGTGTTAAAAGGGGTCACAATTGGCAGCGGTTCAATAGTAGGAGCGGGTTCTGTTGTCATTAAATCTATTCCTGCCAATGAAATATGGGCAGGTGTTCCAGCTAAAAAAATTCGCGATCGAGGGCAACCAAGTGCCAGTGATTGAAAGTATGAAAATTATTAGTCAAATTGTTCCTATGCTTCCTCCTGCTACTAACGGAGTAGGAGACTATGCTCTCAATTTAGCCAGACAACTACGCCAAGACCATAATATCCAAACTCATTTTATCGTTTGCGATCGCACTTACTCCTCAGACAAAAGCATTGATGATTTTCCAATCAGTCAACTATCTAATTCTACTTCCGAAGCTTTACTGTCAATGCTGTCTCAACAACAGATAGAAACAGTTCTACTGCACTATGTAGGTTATGGTTATGCTCAAAGAGGATGTCCTGTTTGGTTAGTTGAGGGATTAGAACAATGGCGAACTAGAAGCGATCGCCGACAACTAATTACAATGTTTCACGAAGTATATGCCTCTTCTAACAAACCTTGGCATAGTTCTTTTTGGTTGTCGTCTTTGCAGAAAAATGTGGCTGGACGTTTGGTAAAAATAAGCGATCGCTGTTTAACTAGCAAAGAACTTTATGCTGAAATTCTCAGTAGTCTTAGTCAAGGTAAGCATTTAGCAATTCCTGCTATCCCAGTCTTTTCCAACATTGGCGAACCTAAACAAGTACGACTTTTATCAGAACGTCAGCCTTGGCTAATTATCTTTGGTGGCAGCAACAATCGCCAAAAAGCTTATCTAAAATCACGGGATAAAATCAGCTTTGTCTGTCAAAGATTAGGAATTGAGAAAATTATTGATATTGGTAAACCTACAAAATTATCGTTATCCAATCTCAACGGTATTCCTATAGAAGAAATGGGAAGATTATCAGTCAGCCAAATCCAAGAAATTTTTCTAAATTGTTACGCTGGATTTTTAGACTATAATCCTGAATTTTTAGCCAAATCAGGCATTTTTGCTGCTTATTGCGCCTATGGAATGCTGCCTATTAGTGCTAACTTCAGTGATTTTTCGATTGACGGAATAGAGCCTGGAAGACATTATTGGATTGCTGGTGAACATCTGTCAGAAAAAAATTCAAACTCCGTCCAGGCGATCGCAAATAATGCCTATAGTTGGTATCAAAATCATAGATTAAAAGTGCAAGCTGAAATGTTTGCCAATCAAATAGCTACACACACTAAGCAAAACTTAATCTACTAAAAATATATTGTGTAAATAAGGCAAGAATCTATGTCAACAGAACTATTGATTGAACGTACTATCTCAGGTTTACATAACTCTTTGATTCCAGAATTGCCTCAAATTGACCCAGATATTTCTGTATTAGATATTGGTTGTGGTACAGGAGCATGGTTAGATAAATTAGCAAAAATTGGTTTTAACGATCTTCATGGTATCGATCTAGATACACAACAATTTAAAACTGATCGCGCTAGTGTATCTAGAGTTAACTTAGATTGTGACAACTTAAATTTTGATTCTCAATTCGACTTAATTACAGCAATTGAACTTATCGAACATTTAGAAAATCCTGGTCGAATATTTGAAATTGTCAAAAATAACTTAAAACAAGATGGATATTTTCTTTTAACAACTCCTAATATTCACTCCATTAGCTGTAGGCTAAAATTTTTACTCAGTGGAAAATTAGCTTCTTTTGATGAAAAAGGAGATATAACTCATATCTATCCAGTTTTACTTCAATCCCTAGAAAGAATTTTACCTCGCTATTACTTAGAAATTACTAAACAATGGAGCTATCCAAAAAAAGGTTCAATGATTTATCGTAAATCAACTCGATTAATTTCTAGCTTATTAGAATCAATTATACCTAATAATACACCAGGCGATACTCTGTGTTTACTGATTCAAAAAACTAAGTAAGATTATGAAAATCTTAATTTATTCGCCATCTTTTTATCCTAAAATTGGCGGACTAGAGACAATTATTGCCTCTCTAGCAACAGAATTTAGTAAACAAGGACATTTGGTGAAATTAGTTTCTACAACACCTAATCCAGATGTCGAACAATTTGATTTTGAGGTAATTCGTCAACCTAATCCATTACGTTTAATCAAGCTAACGCGTTGGTGCGATCTTTACTTCCAAGGTTGTATTAGCCTCAAAGGAATCTTTCCTTTATTGTTTGCTCCTAAACCTCTGATTGCTACTCATCAAACCTGGTATCGTCGCCTTGACGGAAAAAAAAGCTGGCAAGATTATCTGAAAAGATTAGTTAGTATATTTGCTACTAATGTTTCTGTAAGCAGTGCTGTAGCTCAAGAAATACCTAGTAGTTCGACTATTATTCCCAATTCTTATCAAACTGATACTTTTCGTTTAATGCCAGAAGTAAAAAGAGACAAAGAATTGGTTTTTTTAGGACGTTTGGTTTCTGACAAGGGAGTAGATTTACTATTGCAAGCTCTGCAAAATTTGAAAGACCAAGGTATAACCCCAAAGCTAACAATTATTGGTAAAGGAGCAGAAGAAAATAATTTACGCCAACAAGTACAGGCATTAAGCATAACCAAACAAGTGAATTTTGTTGGCGTTAAAGTCGGACAAGAATTAGTGGAGTTGCTCAACGCTCATCAAATCATGGTTGTTCCTTCTCTGTGGTCAGAACCTTTTGGCATCGTGGCATTAGAAGGAATTGCCTGTGGATGTGTCGTAGTAGGATCAGAAAAAGGTGGTTTAAAAGATGCGATTGGTGAATGTGGTGTTACTTTCCCTAATGGAGATGTAGCAGCTTTAACCGAGAGATTAGCTGATTTATTAACTAATCAAGAGCAAATGTCCATCTATCGACAACCAGCTCCATCTCACTTAGCTCGCCATCAACAAACCGAAATAGCCAAAGCATATATAAAAGTTTTTGAGGAGGCGATCGCTTGAACTTAATCTCAATTGGATTTTTGGCAGCGATCGCTGTAATTATTCTTGCCTCACTTAACTGGAAACTTTCTGTCAAAACAGTCTTGGTTTTAGTAATAATTGAAGGGGCATTACGAAAGTGGGCATTACCCCAGGCAAGTCAGTTAATTTATTTTCTCAAAGATTTTATCTTAATTGGAGCTTATTTAGCTTATTTTACTGCTAAGCAAAAAAATAGGTTACCCATCAAAGATAAAACCATTAAAGGGGCAACATATTTAATTGCTTTTTGGTGTGCTTTTGAAGTTTTTAACCCCAGTTTAGGTTCGCCAATTATTGGCATCTTCGGAGTTAGAAATTATTTACTCTATATTCCTTTGATGTGGTTGATTCCCTCTCTATTTCAGTCGGAAGAAGAACTATATAAATTTTTACGCAACTATCTATTATGGTTAATTCCAGTTGGTTTGCTGGCGATCGCTCAATATTTTAGTCCACCTGAAAGTCCTCTCAATGTCTATGCAGCAGATCTCGAACAACAAGTAGCTGTATCGGGAGATGCTGTCAGGGTAACAGGCACTTTTTCGTATTTAGCAGGATATGCTGTCTATCTTGGCATCTGCTTTACTCTGTTGCTGCCTCTGATGTTGAAACAACAAAGTTTAATCTGGAGATGGTTGACGATCACGGAATTTTCTTTGGTAGCTATCACCAGTTTAATGACTGGTTCGCGGGGTTTGATGATTTTTTTAGTTTTAGCCACAGTAGGTTATTTTGGTTTTGAAGGATTTAGAAATTTTTCTGGCTTAATTAATTCTTTAGGCAAATTCTTGTTTCCTGCAATTGTCGGCTTTGTTTTGGTAGTTACCAAATTTAAGGTGGCGATCGATTCTTTTGGTGTGCGAGCCAATGAAAGTAATGACATACTACCGAGAATAACTGGTGCATTAACCGAACCATTTGAATTTTTTCAACACGCCTTATTTAGCGGTTATGGTGCAGGGGCTACTTTTCAAGCCAATGAAGTTATTCGTAGTTTTTTCGACCTACCTGGAGGAGAGTACATTCCTGTTTATTATGAGGGAGAAACAGGAAGAATTGCTTTGGAACTAGGAATGATTGGCTTTTTTTCTTGGTATGGACTCAAAATTGTCTTGCTAGTAGCAGTTTGGAATGTTTATCGACAATTGAAGCTTCCTTTTCTCAAACAGTTAGCTCTGAGCATTTTTATCTTTCAATCGATTAACATCACTGGTCAATTTGTTTTTAACCACTCAGCGAATTTATATTACTGGTTTTTAAACGGTTTTATTTTTCTCCTACCTCAATTGGAATGTATTAAAAGCTGGAAACAAAACTACTATCTAAAGAAAACCAATGAACTATCCTCGTCTGTCGTTGATCCATCCCACCAGCAATCCTAATTCTCGTTCAGCAGCATTAGCTTTGGCTGAAGCCAATTGGTTAACCGAAATCATTACATCTTTTGCTTACCATCCTCAAGGAAAATTATCAAAAATCTTACCCAAGATACCGATAGCTAGTAAGCTTCTATCGGAATTGCAACGAAGAACTTGGATTCCGCCCCAGGGAGTCTTATTAAATTCTTATCCCTGGGAAGAAATTGTACGCATGGCTTTAATTAGATCGCGCTTAGGTACTTATTTGGGCTGGAATGCTTCAGGCTTAATTGATTGGGTATATGCTTCTATTGATCGCAAAGTAGCTCAACGTCATTTACAAGATGTTGATGCTATATATGCCTACGAAGATGTTGCAGCTACTACCTTTGAGGCTGCGAAACAGAAAGATATTATGTGTCTTTACGATTTGCCCATTCCTTTTTATCGCACCAGTAGGGATATCCAAGCCGAAGAAGCTCGGCTATTTCCTGAACTTGCTACTAATTTACAAGTAATTCAAGAACCAGACTGGAAACTCGCTCGGAAAGAACAAGAAGTAAAGCTTGCAGATCATATATTTGTGGCATCTTCCATGACCAAAAAATCTTTATTAGATATTGGTATTAAAGAGTCAAAAATCAGTGTTATTCCCTACGGCGCACCCGTTGATTATTTTCAACCACAACTCAAACTAGACCAAGATTTTAGAGCTTTATTTGTGGGGCGAGTTGGTTTGCGCAAAGGAGTTCATTATTTATTGCAAGCTTGGCAAGAGTTGCGCTTACCAGCAGCAGAATTATTACTACTAGGAATTGATGAATTTCCAAGGGGCTATCTCAAGCGAGATTGGCATAATATTCGTCATCTTGGTTCTGTTTCCCATCATACTTTAGGCGACTATTATAATTCTGCGGACGTTTTTGTCTTCCCCTCTTTAGTAGAAGGCTTTGGACTAGTATTACTGGAAGCAATGGCTTGTGGTATTCCAATTATTACCACCCCCAACACCGCAGCACCAGACATTATTACGAATGGAGTAGAAGGATTTATTATTCCTATTCGAGATGGCGATGCTCTGAAAGAAAAACTGGAGTGGTGTCATAGTCATCCCCAACAGTTGCAGGAAATGGGCAAAGCAGCGAGAAAAAAAGCTGAAGAATTTACTTGGGATTTATATCGTCAGAGATTGTCTAGCAAAGTTAAAGAATTATTGGAGGCTAGATAACTGATGAATTATGTTGAATCTCATCGAAACATCACACCATCAGTAGTAACATCTCATCAAGCATTAAATCGATCACATTTCCATTTATGGTTGCCTAATCTTTTTGAATTTAAAGGGGGAATTCAAGTTTATTCGGCTTTTTTATTAAAAGCCTTACAAAATATACATCCTAACTTGAATTATGATGTTTTTCTCAAACACGATCGCCGTACTGTAGAAGGGATTGATTTTTTACCTCAAACTCGCTTTCATTTTAGTGGTAAATGGTCTTCTCGTTTACGTACTTTGAGCTTTGCCAGTCAGCTTTTGGGTTATGGAATTTGGCAACGCCCTAGTCTGGTAATTTCCACTCACATTAATTTTACCGTTGCTGCCTACTGGCTCAAACGCTTAGCGGGGACACCCTATTGGGCAGTCGCTCATGGTGTAGATGCTTGGGAAATAAATAACCCTGCTTTAAAAACCGCTTTAAGATCTGCCGATCGCATTTTAGCAGTGAGTAATTATACTCGCGATCGCCTGATTAAAGAACAAAATCTCGATCCTAACCGTATCTCTCTACTTCCTAACACTTTTGATGTTGAGCGTTTTCAAATTGCCAACAAACCCGATTATTTACTACAGCGTTATCACTTAAACTCCGAACAAGCAATCATTCTTACCGTAGCCAGATTAGATAATAGTGAGCGATATAAAGGCTATGACCAAGTAATTAAAGCACTACCGATTATTCGTCAGACCATACCTGATATTCATTATCTCATAGTCGGCAAGGGAAGCGATCGCCCGCGTGTCGAACAATTAATCGCCGATTTGGGTTTACAAGATTGCGTTACTTTAGCTGGTTTTGTTCCCGATGCAGAATTAAACGACTATTATAACCTCTGTGATGTCTTTGCTATGCCCAGTCAGGGAGAAGGCTTTGGCATTGTCTTTTTAGAGGCTTTAGCCTGTGGTAAACCTGTTTTAGGAGGCAACTTAGACGGAGCTGTGGATGCTTTGTGTCAGGGGGAATTAGGAATTTTAGTTGATCCTAATGATATTGAAGCCATAGCTCACAACCTGATTAGTATTTTACAAAAAACTTATACTCATCCCATACTTTATCAGCCAGAGACTTTGAGACAAAAAGCGATTAATATTTTTGGGTTTACTCAGTTTCAAAATACATTAAGTCAACTATTACAAACTTATTTACCAGAGTCAGTTACATGAAAATACTCCACGTTATACCTTCGATTGCACTCTCTAGAGGCGGTCCTAGTCAAGCAGTCTTGGGTATGGTTAAAGCTTTAAGAGAACAAGGAATTGATGCAGAAATAGTCACTACTAATGATAATGGTAAAGAGCTTTTAGACGTACCGTTAGGCGATCGCATTCTCTATCAAGACGTTCCTGTCTGGTTTTTGCCTCGTTTCTCGCTACCAATGAAAGAGTTTATTTTTTCTGCTGCTTTAACTAAATGGTTGGGGCAACATATTGGCGATTACGATTTAGTACACAGTCACTATCTTTTCTCTTATACTTCTACCTGTGCTGGGGTATTTGCTAGACTCAATAAAATCCCTTATTTGGTTAGAACCATTGGTCAGCTTACACCTTGGGCATTAGCTCAAAGTCGGCTGAAAAAACAAATCTACACATCTTTAATCGAACGTCACAATTTAAATCGTGCTGCGGCGATACACTGTACGGCATCGGGAGAAACGGAAGATGTTCGCAATTTTGGCATTAATACTCCGACTATTACCCTGCCTTTGGGAGTAGATAAACCAGAAATCATACCAGCAGCTAAAACCGAAATACGCAGTCTTTATAATATACCTGTCAATAAGCCAATTATCTTATTTCTTTCTCGTCTACACTATAAAAAACGTCCCGATTTGTTAATTAAATCTTTAGGCGACTTAGTTAAACTAAGACAAGATTTTCATTTAATTATGGCGGGTTCTGGAGATAACAATTATGTTAGTTATCTTCAAGATTTAGTTAATGAGATTGGTTTAACAGAATTCACTTCTTTTGCAGGTTTTGTGTCGGGTAGAAGTAAAGATTTGCTATTACAAGGTTCAGATCTTTTTGTCTTACCATCTTTTTCAGAAAACTTTGGTATTGTAGTTGCTGAAGCCATGGCAGTAGGATTACCAATCATTATTACTCCTGGAGTTCAAATTGCCCCAGAAATAGCAGAAGCTCAAGCAGGATTAGTAGTAGAAGGAGAAATAGACGAACTTGCCAAAGCAATTATTCAGCTATTAAATGCTCCTCAATTACGGATACAAATGGGTGAAAACGCCAAAAAATTAGCTAGCCAAAAATATTCTTGGGAGGCGATCGCTACCGAGCTAATTCAATATTATACTAAAATTATTGATTGTAAACCTTTGATGCAAAACTCAAAAATTCCATTGCTAAAATAGTGAGCAAATTGTATTTTTTTATCTATTTCAATGAATAAGTAGGCGATTTTAAAGTAACAAAATCATAGTAATTGTAATCATGAAACAAGCACTTATTTGCGGTATATCCGGTCAAGATGGAGCTTATTTAGCAAAATTTTTATTAGAAAAAGGTTATTCGGTATGTGGTACATCTAGAGATTGCCAAGTATCTTCTTTTCGCAATTTGCTGCGTTTGGGAATTCGCGAACAAATTAAATACGAGTCTTTAGTACCTACCGACTTTCGTAGTGTTTTGCAAGTAATTAGTAAAATTCAACCCGATGAAATTTATAATCTCGCTGGACAAACCTCTGTTGGTTTGTCTTTCGAGCAACCAGTCGAAACTCTAGAAAGTATTGCTACAGGGACATTAAATTTCTTAGAAGCAATTCGCTTTACTGGCGCGCCCATAAAATTTTACAATGCAGGTTCGAGTGAATCTTTTGGCGATATCGGAGATGTTCCTGCCGATGAAAATACCCCTTTTCGCCCCAGAAGCCCTTATGCTGTAGCTAAATCTACGGCTTTTTGGCAAGTAGCCAACTACCGCGAAGCTTATAATATATTTGCTTGTTCTGGTATTTTATTCAATCATGAATCGCCCCTAAGACCTCAAAGATTTGTTACTCAAAAAATTATTGCGGCTGCTTGTGCGATGGCTAAAGGTAGTAATCAACAACTTCGTTTGGGTAACATTTCTGTAATACGGGATTGGGGTTGGGCACCTGAATATGTTGAAGCGATGTATTTAATGATGCAACACGAAGAGCCAGATGATTATGTAATTGCCACGGGACAAAGTTATTCTTTAGAGGAATTTGTCGCAGAAGCCTTTAAATGTCTTGGTTTGGACTGGAAAGAACGTGTTATTACCGATAAAAGTCTCTTAAGACCTACAGATTTAGCTATTAGTAAAAGTAATCCTAGTAAAGCTAAAGAAAAACTTGGTTGGGAAGCTAAATATCAAATGCCCGATGTAGTTAAGATGATGGTTGATGCTTACTATTAACTATAGTTACTGGTTACTGATATTTGTGTTTAAACGTCGATTTACTTGTTTACTGATAATCACTTTTATTGTTTCTTTGCTCAGTATAATTCCTTTAAGGCTCTCGATCGCCCATTGGCAACAACCCATTCCTCAAGCAATTTTAACTCTGGGTGGCGGTCATGAACGAGAAGTATTTACCGCGCAGTTTGCCCAATCTTATTCTTTACCAATTTGGGTTTCTAGTGGCACTGAAGAGCTGAGAGCTAGACAAATATTTCAAGAAGCTGCCATTTCGCCCAGGAAAATACATCTTGACCGCCGTGCTACCGATACTGTAACCAACTTTACTACTTTAGTTGAAGATTTTAAAAAACAAGATATTAAACATTTATTTTTAATCACTTCTGATTTTCATATGGCTAGGGCAAAAGCGATCGCAACTTTAATTTTAGGTAGTCAAGGTATAACTTTTACCCCTGTTAGCGTCCCATCACAGCAACCGCCAGAACCTCAAATAAAAATAATCAGGGATGTAGCAAGAGCGTTGATGTGGATACTAACTAAACGCACTGGTTCTAGATTTAACCAAAATGTCGGGCTAAGTCCCACGCTATAAACGAGGCGGATACATCGAAGCGAAGCTGAGTACCGCCAATGTTTTAGCGTCCTAAAGGATACCGCTGCGCATATCGGGATACAGCCCGACCAGTAAAAAAACTGCGTTCGCGTAGCGTGCCGTTAGGCATAGCAACAATATTCTACCAATTGTCTTAGCTTGTGGTAAAGTATCTGTATGATATTAAATTATGTCTACCGCATTAACCCAGATAGCAATCAAATTGAACTACTCAACGAGTGGTTGGAAACTTGTCGCGTTAGCTATAACTATGCGCTACGAGAACTAAAAGATTGGATTGCCTCTAGAAAATGCCCAATTGACAGATGTAGTTTGGAATCAGAATATATTATGGCTGCGGATTATCCTTTTCCTGGTTATCACCAACAACAAAACAATCTACCCAAAGCAAAGAAACAATTCCCAAGGCTAAAGACCGTACCTTCGCAGGTACTCCAAACCAATATTAGACGTTTGCACGATGCCTGGGATTTCTTTCAAAAACGGGGTTATGGTTTTCCTCGGTTCAAAAAATATGGACAGATGAAGTCTATTTTGTTTCCTCAGTTCAAATCTAATCCCTTGACTGGGTGGCAGATACAATTGCCAAAACTGGGTAGAGTGCAAATCAATTTGCATCGACCTATTCCAGATGGTTTTGTAATCAAGCAAGTTAGGGTAGTAAAAAAGGCAGTAGGTTGGTTTGCAGTGGTAGCAATTGAATCGGATATCGAACTTCCTAGTCCTATCCCTCATGGTCATGCTATCGGTGTAGACGTAGGTTTGTTATCCTACATAGCTACATCAGACGGATATATCGAGTCAAGACCTAAGTTCTTCAAGACAGCATATCGTCGGCTGAAAGTGCTGCAAAAACGCTTGTCTAAGAAACAAAAACGAGGGGAAAACTACGAAAAAGCAAGAATCAAAGTAGCCAAACAGCATAACCACATAGCATTCAAACGTACCGACTACCAATTCAAATTAGCTCATAAGCTTTGCGATATGGCAGATACAATCTTTGTAGAGGATTGTGACTTTCGGATCATGGCACTTGGTATGTTAGGCAAACATACGATTGATGCTAGTTTTGGGCAGATGAGAACTATCTTAGAATACGTAGCTCGTAAACGAGACGTATTTGTAGGTAGAGTAGACCATCGTGGAACATCTCAGACTTGTCCTAACTGTAGAACTGAGGTTAGAAAAGACTTGAGTATTAGGCTGCACGAGTGCCATGAGTGTGGTTATGTTGTAGATAGAGATATAGCTTCGGGACAGGAAATCT
>CAYMWC010000085.1:0-20794 GCA_964393695.1 uncultured Pleurocapsa sp. | reverse complement strand
AAATAGGAAATAGGAAATAGGAAATAGGAAATAGGAAATAGGAAATAGGAAATAGAAAGTAGTATTTTCAACAAGATGTCCTAACGTTTTTACGTAGGATTATAAAAGTAAAAAATTATAAGTTTTCGGTAAAAAATATTTATTAGTAAAGTAAGTCTTCCGTTAGATGGAATGGGAGTCTAATAATAATATAATGTTTTAAAATTAGATTTGTTTAAAACACTGCAAAAATTAAGTAAAGAAAAGGGAGCAGTTTAATGCTATTAAAAAACAAAGAAGATGACGGTTTGATTGAAATTTCTGAAGTATCAGAATTAATTGATCCTTTTAAAGATGAAGTATCTGGACAAATGCAAGAAGGGCAAAATGAACAGCCTCCAGAACTTTTTAAGAAAGAAGATTTAGTATTTCCTTCTGGTGAAAGCCTGCCTGTTTGTTGGTTGGATAGCAATTATAAGTTAAAATAACTGAATATAATTAGATTAATTAATGGAAAGTTTCCAAAAATCGCGATCGCGCAGTGCCAACGAAAGGCTGATCGCCATTAAGGAAATCTCCTTTTAGTTAAAGAAACGAATAATCTGTATAGCCAATTTTTCCATCTTCAGTATCGCCTCTGCCGTAAAAAGTTCTGGGATTAGGTTCATTTAATTGAGCATCAACGCTAAATCTTTTGACTAAATCAGGATTAGCTAGATATAGTTTACCGTAAGAAACTAACTCCGCATTCCCAGAGGCGATCGCGCCATTACCTGTCTCTTTGTTATAGCCACCGTTAGTAATGATATTTCCCTCGTACAGAGGACGAAAAACAGGTAAGACGGGGTTAATTACCTCACGAGTACTTAAATCAACTTCATTGGCTTCCATTAGATGAATATAAGCCAAATTAAAATCATTCAACGCTTTGATTACATAACCAAAAGTAGCTTGCGGATCAGAATCAACCATTCCATAAAAAGTATTGCTGGGAGATAACTTAATCCCCACACAGTCGCCTCCCCACACTTGAGTTACTGATTCGACTACTTCTAGTAAAAAACGAGCGCGATTTTCAATTGAACCACCATATTTATCCTGACGTTGATTTGAACCATCCTGTAAAAATTGATCAATCAAATAACCAAATGCACCGTGTAACTCTATCCCATCAAAACCAGCCTGTTGCGCATTAACTGCTGCTTGACGAAATTGAGCAATAATTTCAGGTATTTCCGAGGTTTCTAAAGCGCGAGGAGTTTCTATATCTACTTTACCAATGGGAGTATGTAATTGACCTGTAGCTGCGATCGCACTTGGGGCAATTGGTTTTTCTCCAGCAAGTAAAGCCGAATGACTAACTCTACCACTATGCCAAATTTGTAAAAATATTTTACCACCCTGAGCATGAACTGCATCGGTAATTAGTTTCCAGCCCTCTACTTGCTCATTATTATAGATACCAGGTACATTCATGTATCCCTGACTCATTGGAGAGATCATCGTGCATTCAGTAATAATTAAACCAGCAGTAGCCCGTTGAGCATAGTATTCTGCCATTAACTGTGTAGGAATATTGCCAGCAGCGCGTAAGCGAGTCATAGGAGACATTACTATACGGTTGGCTAAACTGTTTGAGCCTAAATGAAAAGAGTCAAAAAGGTTAGAGTTCATAGTTTTACTTAATTAATTATTGCTTTAGCTTCAGAATAGGAGATTGTAATGTTGATTGATCCTTCATTTAATAGCCAGGGCTGATTTTGATGTAACGGATCGGCATCGGCGATCGCTTTAGCTGCTGTAACAGACTCAGCGCGGACAATAACCATCCCATTGCCAGCAAAAGATTCACCATCTTCACTAAATAAAGGCCCTGCACCCAATAAAATTCCTTTGCTTTCCAAAGAATGTAAATATTCCAAATGTATGGGCAAAAATTGATTAACAGATTCTAGATCTTTAATTGCAGTTGAGATGATTACATACAGAAGCTTTGCTAAAGATGTTTTTTGAGATTTTTCAATAATTGCCGAGGCGGGAACTTGTTTCATCTTCAAATTATTAAGTATCTACCTTACTGATATGATTAAGCCTATCCGTGTCATCAATCAAGAAGGTACTTAAAAGTAAGATACAGACCAAATGGTGCGTAAATTAATCCGTAATCGTCCCGAACCCGAAATATTTACCCTCAATTGTCCCACGCAACAAGTTTTGGATATTATCGGCAATAAATGGAGTGTAATTATTATTTATTGTCTTGCTTATCAAACCAGACGTTATAAACAATTGGAACGTAAAATAGAAGGGATTTCCCAAAAAGTTTTGACTCAAACTTTGCGTAAATTAGAAAATAACGGTTTAATCGAGAGAAAAGTATATCCAGTAGTTCCCCCACAAGTCGAATATTCTTTAACACCTTTAGGTGAAACTTTAGTCGAACCTTTATCTTTGCTTGCAGAATGGAGCGAACAGAATATAGCTGAAATCAAAAAACATCAACAATAGTGGCGTATTACATATAAATTGATGGGTTGAGAGTAGTTATTAGTTATTAGGTAACTACTAACTAATAATAATTGATGAGCAAATCTCTACCTAGAGCTAATTACCTACTACCTGTACGGGCGGTGGGCGGTTCGCGAACCGCCCCTACTACCTACTACCTTACCTCAACCTCTCAATTCAGAATTGACAGACTGCTAGTGTAAATATATACAGTAAATTTTTTAACAGTTACCCAGAATTAAACAGTCAGGGACAAATATTTTTATACCCTGCTCAAAGGTTATGCAACCCAAAATTATTGTTTGTGGCTTAGGGCGTACTGGGTCAAAAATCTATAGTTTATTAAAACAACAAGGGGCAGAAGTAGTAGCAATTACCCATCGCCCAGTAGATAAATCAGCGAGTAAACAAATTATAGTAGGAGACCCACAAGTTAATACAACTTTAATACAAGCAGGAATTAGACAGGCAAAAACTCTAGTTTTAGTTCACGATGATGATGCTCTAAATTTAGCGATCTTAACTCAGGCAAGAATTCTCAATCCTCAAATTAGGATTATTAATCGTTTACTCAATCATACCTTGGGCGATCGCCTGGATCTAATTTTACCTGATCATTTTACAATGAGCGTCGCTGCTCTATCTGCACCATTGTTTACTTTTGCAGCCTTGGGCAACAAAGCTATTGGACAACTACAGTTATTTAATCGTACTTGGCCGATTCAAGAAGAAATTATTGATGAACATCATCCCTGGTTAGGTAAGAAACTCAAAGAATTATGGGATGACCAAGATCGAATGCTAATTTATTATTTACCCAAAACAGGCGAAATTGATTTAGTTTCAGCGATTCAACAAGATAGTTGTTTGCAAACTGGCGATCGCTTGATTGTCGGCACTAAACCCCAAGTTTTTACCAAACGCCGATCTTGGCAGAAAAAACTATCTAAAGCAATTTTAAATATTCCTTATTACCAACGTTATGCCCGTCCTGTAACTTTAGTTAGTCTAGCTTTAGTGGGAGTGATTTGTTTAGCTACCTTAATTTATGTCAGCATTAATCTTCAAACTTCCATTGCTGATGCACTTTATTTTTCTGTGGGGATGATTACTGGTGCAGGGGGCAAAGAAGAAGTGGCTGAAGGAGCTTCTGATTATATCAAGATTTTTACCGCCGTAATGATGATCGTGGGTGCAGGGGTGATTGGAATCTGTTATGCCTTAATTAATGATTTTGTTTTAGGTAGTCGTTTTCGACAGACTTTAGACGCAGCTAAAATTCCCAGACACAATCACTATATAGTTTGTGGCTTAGGAGGACTGGGTATTAAAATTGCTCAACAACTCCATGTTCAGGGACATGATGTAGTGGTAATTGAGTCTGATCCGAAAAATCGCTTTCTTCATTCTGCTCGTTCTCAGGGAATCCCAGTGCTCATTGAGGATGCCAGTATGTCTTCTACCCTCAAAGCCGTTAATATCAAACGGGCGGTTAGCTTGATTGCAGTTACCAGCCATGACACCATTAACCTAGAGATTAGCTTAACGGCAAAAGCCTTAGCACCCTATTTAAAAACTATCGTTCGTAGTAGCGATCCTCAATTTGCTCAATCCATGCAAGAAGTATTTGAGTTTGATCACGTTTTATCCCCTGTCGAGTTGGCGACTCATTCCTTTGTGGCAGCAGCCTTGGGAGGTAGAATTTTGGGCAATGGGATGACTCAAGATTTACTTTGGGTAGCTTTAGCAACCATGATTACATCTAAACATCCTTTTTGCGCTCAAACTGTTCGAGAGGCAGCGATCAAAGCTGATTTTGTACCTCTATATATAGAAAGAAAAAATCAAACTATCCACGGTTGGCAATTATTAGAAATCCCGTTGCAACCGCAAGATGTATTATATCTAACCATGCCCGCTAGTGGTTTAGATCAACTTTGGCGCACTCCTAACACTGATGATTCAATTCTCGATCGCCTGGAAGATAGTTTTTCTAATCAAGTTTAGCTCACATTAAATAATTATCTTCTAATCAGATTATTTGATTCTTATTAGACATCTTACCTACACAGTTGTTGTCTGTAGTCTAGGTTATTTATTAGTGGCGACAACTGAGAAAGGTATTTGCGCCATTAAATTAGGCGATCGCCCTGAAGTATTGATACTAAATCCGATTGACAAAATATACCTTTATTAATCTTGTAAAAGTAGTTGTAACTCTTCTGACTTCTGACTTCTGATGTTATACCCTTGTGGTACTTCTGACTTACATCACCTTAAAGTGACCTATGAGAACAGGATTTAGTATTAGCTCCAGTCTTCGACAGTCAACGCCCAACGTTGATGATCGCACCATTCGCCGTTAATCATTAAATATCGCTTAGAAAAACCTTCTTTGGTAAATCCAATCCGCTTTACTAATTTAATTGAATTGATGTTTTTAGGTTGAATGTTCGCCTCAACTCGATGCAAATTAAGAGTGTAAAAGGCGTGATTAATAGCTAAACGCAGACCCTCTGACATTAAACCTTTACCTGTAAAATCTGTATAGGCATGGTAGCCAAGATAGGCACTTTGAAGAGCTTTGTAAACAATTTGATTTAGATTTACAACTCCAATTATGTTTTTATCAACTTTATGACAAATCAACAAGCCTTCAAAATTTTCATTTTCGCAGCGATGAATGTATTCTTGACAATCTTCCTTGGTAAGTGGAGGAAAAACCCAGGGAAAATGTAATTCTTGGCTTTTGTGATTCAAATACAATAATTCTTGCCAATCATCTTTAACAGGCTTTCTAATCAAAATACGAGGTGAAGTAAAATTCCGCATAATAACAAACTTATTTCTTACTTTCTCTAACTTTTCAACATTGCATTTCAACAGAATTTAATACTATATGAAAATCTCTAGTTTACTCGAATTATTACTCTTGGCTGCGGTTTGGGGTGCATCTTTTTTATTTATGCGTATTGCTGCCCCAATTTTAAATCCAGTTTGGTTGATTGAATTACGAGTGTTATTGGCAGGTTTGGTTATGCTGCTGTTATCCATTCGCTTAAATTTACTAAGAGAAATTCGTCAACAGCTAATGCCTTTATTTATCTTAGGTTGTATTAACTTAGTAATTCCATTTTTATTATTTGCTTTTGCTGCCTTATATTTACCTGCTGGGTTTACCTCAATTCTTAATGCTACCGCACCTCTTTTTGGTACGATTATTGCTTTTTTCTGGTTACGAGAAAAGTTAACTTTGAGTCAATTTTTAGGATTGATTTTGGGTTTTGCTGGTGTAACTATATTAGTTGGCTGGACGAATATGGACATTAATCAGTCTTTTATTTGGTCAACTATAGCTGGATTATTAGCAGCTTTAATGTATGCGAGCGCTGCTTCCTATGCCAAACAAAAATTATCTCAAGTTCCCCCCATAGCAATTGCTACAGGAAGTCAATTGAGTGCAGCAATAGTTTTATTACCATTTACTCCCTTTGTATTACCCACAGCAACACCTTCAACAGAAGTTATTTTAATGGTTTTAGCTTTGGCTTGGCTATCTACAGCCTTGGCTTATATTCTTTATTTCCGTTTGATTAGTAATATTGGTGCAGGTAAAACTTTAATTGTTACTTATATCAGCCCTTTTTTCGCCATGTTTTTTGGAGCGATAATACTAGGTGAACCAATCACTATCTCAATGATTTTAGGCTGTATTTTAATTTTATCTGGTACAGCGATCGCTATCTATACGTGAATTATTACTTATTACTTAGTAGTAGGAGCGATATCTCCTTGATAGCTACTGAAGGTATATAGCCTTTACAGAAGTAAGAAAAGCCAGAGTAACTTTAACTTTTAAAACTATTTAAATCTAAATCAAGGCTATGCAGACAAGGCTTTGTCCAGACGTTGATTAACTGTATCCCAATTAACCACATTCCACCATTGCTCTAAATATTCATCACGCTTGTTTCTATAGGTGAGATAGTAAGAATGTTCCCAAACATCATTACCCATAATTGGATACATTCCTTGTGTCAAAGGAGTATCTTGATTGGCAGTACTGAGTACTTGGAGTTTTTTATCTTTATCCATCGCTAACCAAACCCAGCCACTACCAAACTGGTTCATACCTGTTTCATTGAATAGGGTTTGAAATTCAGCAAAACTACCAAAGGTTTTCTCAATCTCTTCGGCGATCGCTCCTGTTGGTTCACCTCCAGCATTGGCAGCCATAAGCGTCCAATACATAGTATGGTTAATATGACCTCCAGCATTATTATGAATTGTTTTTTGAATATCCTGGGGTAGATTATCAACATTTGCGAGTAATTCCTCGGCACTTTGACCTTTTAATTCTGGATACTCGTTAACTGCTTTATTTAATTTTTCGACAAAAGCACCATGATGTTTATCATGATGGAATGTCATCGTTTCCCTACTAATATAAGGTTCAAGAGCTTCATAGGCGTAAGGAAGAGGCGGGACTGTAAACGGGCCAGAATAAGTAGGTTCGTCTTGGGCAAAAACACTATTATTTTTGTTAGAAATGCCTAAGACAGTAGTACCAGTAGCAGCACCAATAAGATATAAAAAGTTACGACGATTGAAAGTCATGATAAGTATTTAGCTATACCTCTAGATTGCACTTATAATACTTTACCATTCTTAACCTAATTAACTATTTTTTGTGGCTGCTGTTAAATCGCAAGTCTTTCACTCTTGATAATTTTTATATTAAGAAAAAAAAACTTAAGATCCCCTTATTTTTTCTTGTGTCAGTATATACAATATAGTCCTCAAACGGTAGTCTCCTATACACCGCGATGCACTAGATGTAGGTCTGAGAATTTCACACCTAATTTAAATTTTGAAGAGTTGGCAGATTTTAACCCTGTCGAACTCTAGTAAATTTTCATGGGTTGTTAGAGAGAAATGAATGCGAATAAAATAGCGATCGCCACTGGGATCTTATGTCTGATCAGTGGTACTCTTTTTGGCTGTACAAATAATTCTTCTACTGGCAAGGCTACTAACGCAAGTATGCAAAGTCAGAGAAATACAGCCTTACAATCGGTTGGTGTCACCCTTGGCGATTTAAGTAACCCCTTCTTCGTCGTCATGGCTCAAGGAGCAGAGCAAGCTGCGAAGAAAATTGGAGGCAATGATGTCAGAGTTACTGTGGTTTCCAGTGGTTATGACTTGAATCAGCAATTTAACCAAATGGAAAATTTTGTTGCTGCTAATACTGACTTGATTATCTTGAATGCTTCCGACAGTAAAGGAATTAGACCTGCCGTCGAGCAAGCGAGAAAAGCAGGTAGTGTAGTGGTCGCCGTAGATACACCTGTAGAAGCAGATGTAGATGCCACAGTAACTACTGATAATTTGCAAGCTGGAGAGGTAAGTTGTCAATATATCGCCGATCGCTTGAAAGGTAAAGGCAATGTCGTAATTGTGAATGGGCCTCCTGTAACTTCAGTAATTCAGCGAGTGGATGGCTGTTTGGATGTGTTATCTCAATATCCCAAGATCAAAATTCTGTCTCAAGATCAAAACGCTGAAGGCAGCAGGGATGGAGGGTTGAGAGTCATGAGTGACTTATTAACTAGTTTTCCTGATATTGATGCGGTATTTGCTATTAACGATCCCAGTGGTGTAGGAGCGGATCTAGCTGCTAACCAGGCAAAACGTGATGACTTTTTTATTATTGGGGTTGATGGTGCGCCAGAAGCAATAGAAGCGATCGCTGCTGAAGATAGTTTATATGCTGCCACAGCGTCTCAAAATCCCAGAGGTATGACTGAACAAGCAGTTGAGGTTGGTAACAATATCCTACATGGTCAAAAACCCAAGTCGAAGAATATTTTGATTCCAGTCGAACTGATTACCAAAGACAACGTTAGTCAAGCAAAGGGTTGGTAAGACATTAAGGCAGAGGGCAGAGGGCAGAAGGCAAGTAGCAAGTAGCAAGTAGCAAGTTTTTTTAGGTAATAGGTAATAGGTAAATAACTTATTCCCAATCACTAATCCCCAATCCCCAATCCCTAGTCCCTAATCCCCAATCCCCAATCCCTAGTCCCTAATCCCCAATCCCCAATCCCTAACCCCTAATCCCTGCCTCAGCCGATCAATTTAATAACTACTTAGAGGATGTACTAATGACAACGGATAGTGAAAAGGATATCGATGGTCAATCGACTGTTGTTCCCGTTTTAGAAATGCGAGGAATTACAAAACGATTTCAGGGAGTTTCGGCTCTGGAAAATGTCAATCTAACCATTTATCCAGGTGAGGTTCATGCTCTGATGGGTGAAAATGGCGCAGGCAAAAGTACGTTGATGAAGATCTTGGCTGGGGCTTACACTGCCGATGAGGGAGAGATTCGCATCAATGGCAAACCGATAAAAATTACCGATCCAGCTTCCGCAAGACAAGCAGGGATTAATCTGATCTATCAAGAATTAAATGTCGCTCCCAATTTAACCGTTACTGAAAATATGTTTATGGGTAGCGAGTTAAAAAAAGGTCAATTTTTAGACCGCCAAGCCATGCAAACAGAAGCCCAGCAAGTGCTAAAAAGTTTAGGGGCTGCTTTTGAAGCAGATACCGTAGTTGGTAGATTAGCGATCGCTGAACAGCAACAAGTAGAGATTGCACGAGCATTAAAAGATAAAAGCCGTATTTTGGTGATGGATGAGCCGACAGCAGCCCTATCCGACCGAGAAACGGAGCGTTTGTTTGAGGTGATTCGTAAACTACGTGCCGATGGTATTGCAATTATCTATATCAGTCATCGGATGGAGGAGATATATGCATTGGCTGATCGTATTAGCGTTTTACGGGATGGTCAATATATTGGCAGTCTTACCAGACAAGAAATTTCGCCCCAACGCTTGGTACAGATGATGGTTGGTCGTTCGATGCAGAACTTTTACGAACATCAACGGCAAACTAATCCTGGTGCAGTGGTGCTAGAAGTCAAAAATATTAGCGATGGACGAAAGATACAACCAGTTAGTTTTCAACTACGTGCTGGAGAAATCTTAGGTTTAGCAGGGTTAGTAGGTGCAGGACGCACCGAAGTATCCCGACTGATTTTTGGTGCTGACCCCAAAGCCAGTGGTGAAGTTTGGCTTAATGGTAAAAAACTAAAGATTAATTCCCCTGGTGATGCCATTGCTGCCGGGATTGGTTATGTCCCAGAAGATCGCAAAGATCAAGGTTTGTTTTTAGAAATGAGTTCGCGCAAAAATATTGGTCTTAATCGACTCAAGCAAGATGCTAAAGGCGGTTTAGTTAATTGGGGTTCGGTTAATAGTGTTGCCAAGGAAGCCGTAGAAAACTTTAATATTCGACTTGCCAATTTAGAAATTAGAGCGGTAGATCTTTCTGGGGGAAATCAGCAAAAACTACTATTAGCCAGATGGCTAGCAATCAAACCAACGGTACTGATGTTGGATGAACCGACCAGAGGCGTAGATATCGGGGCAAAAAGTGAAATTTACCGCATTATTAGCGATTTAGCTGCCCAAGGTGTGGCAATTTTAATGGTTTCCAGCGAACTACCAGAAATTATTGGCATGAGCGATCGCGTTTTAGTGATGCGAGAAGGTGAGCTAGTGGGGGAACTAGACGACAGTTCGGGCAAAGAAATTACTCAAGAAAATATTATGCACTATGCAACAGGAGCAACGGAGGTATCAGCATTATGAGACAAAGCTTAAAACCTGCTAAAAATAGAGCCCGTAAGGAATACAAGTCAGTTCAGGGTCGTTCTCTCAATAATTTCCTCCAAATTGCAGGTATTCTGCCAATTCTGCTGCTAATTTGTATCTTATTTGCTCTCCTTAGTCCTAACTTCTTGACCGCAGGTAATGCCGTTAATATCTTACGTCAGGCATCAATCAATATTGTCCTGGCAACGGGAATGACCTTTGTAATTCTGACTGGCGGGATTGATCTTTCCGTTGGCTCTATTTTGGCTGTTTCTGCCGTCGTTTCGGTCTTAGTATCCCTAATTCCCGTTTTGGGTTGGCTGGCTGTACCTGCTGGTTTGCTGACAGGCTTATTATTAGGTCTAGCCAACGGTGCTTTAATTACCTTTTTAAATGTCCCGCCGTTTATTGTCACCTTGGGTTCACTGACAGCCTTGCGGGGTGCTGCCTACTTAGTTGCTAATGGTACGACAGTAATTAACCGCGATCTTAATTTCGCCTGGATTGGTAATAGCTATGTCGGGCCCTTACCCTGGTTGGTAATTATTGCCTTATTAGCTGTAGCGGTGAGTTGGTTTGTTTTGCGCCAAACCGTTTTGGGTGTACAAATATACGCTGTGGGTGGTAACGAACGCGCAGCCAGATTAACGGGAATCAAAGTTAATCGGGTATTGCTCTTTGTCTACGGCGTAAGTGGCTTACTCTCAGGTTTAGCAGGAATTATGAGTGCCAGCCGTCTTTATAGTGCCACAGGTATGTTAGGTCAAGGCTACGAATTAGATGCGATCGCTGCTGTAATTCTTGGTGGAACTAGCTTTACAGGCGGTATTGGTACTATTATCGGTACTCTTTTTGGCGCATTAATCATTGCCGTCCTTAATAATGGCTTGACTTTATTAAATATGTCCTACTTCTGGCAATTAGTAGTTAAGGGACTAGTAATTATTGTGGCAGTGATCGTTGATCGACTCCGCAAACGTTCCAGAAGCTAAATTCCGCATTGCCAATTGCAGGGATGAAACTCAGATAGCTTATAGCTTTTTAATCAAATATTTTATGAAATACAGCTTATGTCCTCTCTATCTTCTCGTCGTAAATCCAATACACTATATTCAGTTTTAATTGCTGGTGTTGCTGCTATTGGTGGTTTTTTGTTTGGTTTTGACACCGCAGTAATTAATGGTGCAGTTGCAGCTTTGTCTACAGGCTTTAACGCCAACAGTGTGTCCATCGGTCTAGCTGTATCCCTAGCCTTGTTAGGTTCTGCCTTCGGAGCTTTTTATGCAGGGGGTATTGCTGATCGCTATGGTCGCGTCAAGGCAATGATCGCTGCTTCAGTATTGTTTACCATCAGTGCAATTGGCTCTGGTATAGCATTTGGGATCTGGGATTTTACCTTTTGGCGGCTATTGGGTGGAATCGCCGTAGGTGCAGCGAGCGTCATTGCACCAGCTTATATTGCAGAATGTTCTCCTGCCCATTTACGGGGAAGACTAGGATCGCTTCAACAACTGGCAATTGTTATTGGTATTTTTATTGCCCTACTATGCGACTATTTTATCGCCGTCTCAGCAGGTTCAGCTGAATTACCGTTCTTGTTTAACATATCCGCTTGGCGATGGATGTTCTGGACAGAAATTCCGCCAGCCGTTCTTTATGGAGTCTTGGCTCTAATGATTCCTGAATCACCACGATACTTGGTTGCCAAAGGAAAAGAACAAGAAGCAACTAAAGTTTTAGCCAAAATCTTGGGAGGTGACGTTAGAGAAAAAGTTAAGGAAATTCGGCAGACAGTTTTACAAGAACGTCCACCTAAGCTTTCTGACCTTTTAACCAGAAGTGGCGGACTCCTTCCCATCGTTTGGGTTGGTATTGGCTTATCTTTACTTCAGCAATTTGTGGGAATTAATGTCATCTTCTACTACAGCAGCATTTTGTGGCGAGCAGTCGGTTTTTCCGAGGCAGATTCCTTAACTATTACGGTAATTACAGCCGCAGTTAATATTGTGACCACCTTGATTGCGATCGCCTTTGTTGATAAATTCGGTCGTAAGCCTTTACTGGTTCTTGGTTCGATTGGTATGACCGTTACTTTAGGCACAATGGCATACGTTTTCGGCAATGCTCCTGTCGATGCTGCGGGTAATCCTGCTTTAAGCGGAACACCAGGTGTTGTTGCCCTCGTGGCAGCCAACCTCTATGTATTTTGTTTTGGGTTTTCTTGGGGGCCAGTAGTCTGGGTATTGTTGGGAGAAATGTTTAATAACAAAATTCGCGGTGCTGCTCTTTCGGTTGCTGCATGTGCCCAGTGGATAGCCAATTTCGCCGTTTCCACTACCTTTCCGCCCATACTAGAATATTTTGGCTTGGGTGCTGCCTACGGTCTTTATACAATTGCAGCAGCTATTTCTCTATTCTTTGTTCTCTTTTTTATCAAGGAAACCAACGGTATTGAGTTGGAGAATATGTAATCAAGATCTGATGGGGTGGTAACTATATTTAGTTGTTAGTCATTAGTGTTTTAGTCTCAAACTGAAAACTCAGGATCATAAATTTAATAACTCACAGATTGAATAGGAATTCAAAATTTTGACCTAAGAACTAACAACTAACAACTAATTAATCAACAGCGTAGTTTCTTAAATTGTCACTGGGTTACTGGGTTGTCCTTTCGCATCATAACTTAAACCTAATGCTAAAAAGTTTTTTATTTATTTTTCCTATTTCGTTATTCATGTCTTCAGTAGTCTCGGCAGCATCTTTGGATGGTAATTCGACTCCAGTAGAAGGCACTCGCACTTTAGTTGCACAGCTTACTTCCGTTTCTGAGTTATCTGATGTTAAAACTACTGATTGGGCATTTAGCGCGCTACAATCCTTAGTCGAACGATATGGCTGCATTGCAGGTTATCCTGATTCTACCTATCGCGGTAATCGCACTTTAAGTCGTTATGAATTTGCGGTCAGTTTAAATGCTTGCCTTAATAAAATTAATCAGTTAATCGTCAATACTAACAATCCCATCACGCCAGAAGCTCTGACAGTGTTACAAAGATTACAAACAGACTTTGCAGCCGAACTAAAGACCCTGCGGGGACGAGTAGAGCAATTGGAAACACGTACAGCAGCCTTAGAATCAGAGCAGTTTTCCACGACAACAAAACTAAATGCGCAAATTATTACCGCCGTTAGTGATAGTTTTGGTAATAGTGTAGGGGATAATAGCGATCGCTCGGAAGCTTATCTGGCAAATCGTGGTCGTCTCAATTTTGAAAGCAGTTTTACAGGCAGAGATTTACTGCGAGTTCGTTTGGAATTTGGTAACTTTTTTGATGCTGATGGTAACAGTCAAATTGCTACAGCTACGGGTACAGGAATGTCACGTCTGAATTTCGATAATGATAGTGATAACGATCTGCTCATTCCCCATATTCGTTATTTGTTTCCAGTCAGCGACTCTCTTGACTTTGTGGTTGGCACTACAGGCATTGGCTATACCGATATTACCGATACTGTTACCCCAGCACTTATCGCCGATGATGGTAATGGAATCCCCTCCCTATTTGGGTCGTATAATCCTCTGTTTCGTCGGGGTGGCGGTGGTGCAGCAGCGAACTGGGAATTTACTGAAAATTTAACCTTAACCTTAGGTTATTTGGCAGATGATCCTGAGTCCCCTACTCAAAGCAATGGTTTATTTAATGGCGGTTACAACGCCTTGGCTCATTTAGTATATTTAGGCGATCAAGGTGGTATTGGGCTTGCTTACTCTCATGGCTATAGCCCTGCTGGAGAAGTTAGTGTTACTGGTGGCACGGGTAGTCTTCTGTCCATATCTCCCTTTGGGGATAACATTGCCACTTCCAATGATATTATTGCCACCCAAGGGTTTTACCAGTTTTCGGAGCAATTCCAAATTCACGCTTGGGGTGGATATACTTGGGCAAATGCTGAAAACTCTAACTTGAGTAGTATTGATAACGGAACAGGTGAAACAGATTCTTTGTTCGTCAATCAAGGTGATAATGCTCAGAGTTGGTATGGCGCAATTGGTCTTTCTTTCCCCGATTTAGGAGGTGAGGGAAACTTACCAGGAATTCTGGTTGGTGTGCCACCGCATGTTTCCTCAAGCGATGTCCGCAAAGAAGATGATAATGCCTATCACATCGAGGCATTTTATAGCTTGCAGGTCAATGATCATATCTCGGTAACTCCAGGTTTCTGGACGATTTTTAACCCAGAAAACAATAGCAATAATGATACACAGTATGTGGGAGTGTTGCGGACAACTTTCGATTTTTAACCAAACCTGAGTTCGATGACTACAAAAGTACTGAATTTGCAGTTAATTAAAAATAAAAGCCTCAAAAAAATGTTAGTAATGAGAAATTTTGCATTAATAAAATACAGTAAAAAAGATTAAAAACTACATCTTCATTTCTTTATTTTTTTCTCTAATTTTTCTCGATTGTTTCTCTCCTTATTCTCGATTCATCGATAACTTAAATTTAAACTTAAATAATTAGGTAGAGGCAAGAACAATGGTTACTACACCTTTTGGTTTAGAAAGTCCTAACGGTGGCTCAGAATTATGGAATCTTTTAGTTGATCAGTCTTCAGGTAATTTGTTATTTAATGCCAACTCTAATACTTTTGGTGGCGATACTAGAATGTCGCTCGCTGATGATGGTGGGGGTATAACTATTGAAACAATCAATAGTAGTTTTTGGGCAATACAAATTAATAATAGGCAACAAACTGTTCATCAAACAGGAATGCGTGTCACTAATGATGGTTTCTTTGAAATAACTAATAGAATCAATGGTTTTACTGGTTTAGCTAGACTAAATAGTACTGGCTCTTGGACAATTCAGAGTGATTTACAAAGTAAAACAGATGTTACAACTGCATCTAATCTTTTAGATAAAGCCTTGTCTTTAAATCCAATTAATTTTTATTACAAAAAACAAGATTTAAATGAACTTCCTCATAAGTTAATGGGATTTATTGCTCAGGAAGTAGAAGAAATATTACCACACGCCGTTGCTGGTACAGACAGCAAATATTTAGATTACAATGCCATAGTTCCTGTAGCGATTGGGGCAATTAAGGAAATGAAGCAGTGTTATGATGACAAGATTGCTAATTTAGAAATGCAATTAGAACAACTTAAAAAGATATTGCTTAATAGTCAAATGGCAGCATAAAAGTGACTCTCAACTTAAACTTATTTATTTAAGAGAATGATAATTTATTCAATTGTCATTCTTTTTTTGATTTTTAACAAACTAATTTTGGTAAGTTTATTCTTGATAATCACTTTCAATTTGGATATCTAACGTATCTTCATCAACATAAACATATAGTACATTGGGACGACAACATACCTGACAATCTTCAGTGTAAGACTGTTGCATCCCTGCACTAATATCAACAAAAGTACTATTAGATTCGCCACAAAAAGCACAAATATATTCAGAAGTTGTTTGCATAATTGGTTAATGGTTAATTGATAATTGTTGATTGATCACTAATAACTAATAATTAATAACTAATGACTAATGACTAATAATTAATGACTAATAATTAATGACTAATAACTGTTAATGCTTCGTTTAAATGTTTGACTAAAGTTTTTTGCGGTAGTGCTGTCTGTAAATGTTGCCAGGGAAGAATTTGCTGATTATAGTCCCAATGATCGTGAACATAATAATCCAAGGGTGGTATTTGTCCTTTTAATTGTTTAAATGCACGCTTATAACTGCCTACAGAGTCGCCATACTCTCTGGTTAACTCAAGTAACTTACTTAAACGGCGATCGCCACGGGAAATTAAGGCTTGAATTACTGACCAATTATAGCTTTCGGGACGAAAATCAATTCCCTGCTTTCTGAGATTCTTTTCTAAATATTTCAGTCTTGATTTAGCATCGGGATTAACTCCAAACCACTGAAAAGGAGTATGAGATTTAGGCACAAAAGTACTGCATCCCAAGGTTAAGCGTAGTCCAGGTACAGCTTGTTTAATTGCCGACATCATCGCCACGGTTTGTTCAACATCAGCCATTAATTCTCCTGGAATACCTACCATTCCATAGAGTTTTAAAGCTTTTAAGCCTCCTGCCTTAGCATTGATAGCAGCTTGAATAATTTCTTCGTTGGTGAGTTTTTTGTTAACTATTTGCCTCACCTTTTCCGAACCACTTTCCACTGCGATAGTGATCGAACGGGTATCCCGATTAGCTAGAGTTTTAGCTAATTTCTCTGTGACAGTGTTAGTTCTAACAGAAGCAATACTCAGACGCACATCTTGATATTGAGGTTGAGATAAATAATCTAGGATTGCTTCAAACTCAGGATGTTGAGTTACCGATGCACCTAGTAAACCGAGGCGATTAGTTACCTTTAACCCTCTTTCAATCGCAGGCAATAAAGAACCTTCTAAAGAAGCAGTCCGAAACGGCAAAGTTAAATAGCTAGCCAGACAAAAGCGACACATTTCTGGACAACTGCGAACAACTTCTACCATATAGATATTTTCCCAAGCAGCCTTCTGGGTAACAACAGTAGAAGCAGAAAGAGTATTACCCCGATAAGTTTGTTTGTCTACTTCAGGAGGAATGTCAGTATCGATAGGCGCGATCGCTTTAATTGTCCCGTCAGGACTATAATAATCTACTGCATATAAACTAGGAATATAAACCCCAGGTACTTGCGCTAGATGCCTCAGTTTTGTCTGACGATCTGCTTTTCTCACTTCTTGATAAGCATCAATAAAGTTGTCAAGTAAATTTTCTCCATCTCCCAGCAAAATAACATCAAAGAAATCTGCTAAGGGTTCAGGATTCGCGGTTAAAACTGTTCCCCCACCAAATACCAAAGGATGCTCTTCGGTTCTCTCAAGACTATAAAGAGGAATATCTGAAGATTCTAGTAAATTAAAAATATTGATGTAATCTAGTTCCCAGGATACCGAAAAACCTAATATTTCTGGATTTCTAGGTAGTGGTTCACTCAGATCTGTAAATAAACGACGAACATCAATATCAGAACGCCTTGCTAAAGTTGCCCAAACAATCTGAAATCCCAAACTAGTAATACCGATGGTGTATTCATTAGGAAAAGCAAAGATAGTGGGAACAGCGTTAGTTTCTGGAGTTGCTGGAGTAAATAATAAATGTTCTTGTTGAAATACAGTCACAGATTAGGAGTTGGTTATTTTAAGTTAGGAATTCATTACCAGACTGTTTAATTTTAGATGATTAGATTATTTATTTGTTAAGATTGACGCTTCCCCGCATAAATGACGGGGGATTCCCAAATCACAGAAAAAGCTTACCCCGCCAAACTTGTGTTTGACAACATAGAGGCTTCTTCTCCTTGGGCTGTCAATTCAACTTGGTTAAAGCTGTTAGTTGGTGCAGTAACTACAATTATTGTTGGTTTAAATGCTTGGTTGCTTTTGCAAACCTTTTTGGAATCGTTATATATAACTTAGCAATAGTGAGAAGTAAGAAGTGAATCGAAACCGATAAATTGACATACTCCCGTCGCTGAAAGCGAGGGATTCTTCACTCAACCCAAGTTAACTAGATCGGTCTTTGACCTCTCCCCATCAGAGCTTAGTCCTGAAGCAAACACGGTCTGCCCGACCGCTTCTTGATTGGGTCGCGCATGGAGGTTTCCCCCAAAACTGCGCCCAATCGCTAAAATATTCAAAGCTGCGTTTTGATCTCTTAAGTTGAGGTTGTTACAGCTAGGACAAGTCCACTCTCTAATATCTAGAGGCAACTTGTCTAAAATATAACCGCATGGGTTACATCGCTTTGAGGATGGAAACCATCTATCTATTGCACCAATTTTACGGTCATGCCAAAAAGCTTTGTATTCTAGTTGACGCAAAAACTCACCCCAACCGCAATCAGCTATGGCTTTGGCTAACTTATGGTTAGCCATCATGTTTTTTACTGCTAGAGTTTCGGTATAGATAGCTTGGTTTTCGCTAACTAATTTTGTACTCAGCTTGTGTAAAAAATCTTTTCGGCAATCGGCTATTTTGGCGTGAAGCTTTGCTACTTTTAGCCTTGCTTTATTTCTGTTATTAGAACCTTTTTTCTTTTTAGCTAGTCTGCGTTGTAATGTTTTGAGCTTAGTTTGATATTTCTGATAATGCTTGGGATTGCCAGATGCAAAGCCATTAGAACAAACAACCACATCTTTGACTCCAAGATCAATCCCGATTCCTTCTTGAGCAGGACTCCATTGCTCTAACTCTTCTTCAACCAAAAAAGAAATGAAATATCTTCCACTTGGATCTTTAGAAACGGTGACACTGCGAGGCTCACCTTCAAAATATCTACTCCATCTTATCTTTAATGGTTGAGACATTTTAGCTAGAGTTAATTTACCATCACCCCAAGTAAAAGCGTTTGGAGCATACTGAGCCGACTGTCTATTGTTCTTTTTCTTAAATTTAGGGTATTTACTTTTACCCTTAAAGAAATTGACAAAAGCAGTATTTAAATGCCTTAACCCTTGTTGTAACGGAACGGCTGAAACTTGTCTTAGCCAAGGTTTTTCTGGGTCTTTTTTGAGCTTGGTTAGGGCATTTGAAGTATCTGTATAGCTAAGAGAAATGTTATCGTGATAGTAACTATTGGTTCTAAGAGCTAATGCCCAATTGTACACGAATCTTGCACAGCCGAATGTTTGCGCTAGCTCTAATCGCTGCGAGTCAGTTGGGTAAAATCTGTACTTAAATCCGCGTAGTTGTTTCATATTACGACTTTACCACAATACGGTCTTCGTTGTAAAGTTCGATTCATGAGGGGCTGTGGGCGGAACTATTTCCGCCCTTTAAAAGCCCCGTCCCTTCAGTAAAACTGAGGGTCTTCTCTCACAAAAAGATAAAAACATTATTATTCTACCAAGCTCAAGATTTATGATTAAGGCTGCACCAGCAAAAACAGAGTACGAAGCAATAATCGGATTAGAAACCCACTGTCAACTAAATACTGAAACTAAAATATTTAGTCGCGAGTCAACTAAATTTGATGGTGATAATCCTAACACAAATATCTCGCCGATTTGTTTGGGATACCCTGGGGTGCTTCCCGTTTTAAATGAAAAAGTTTTAGAATATGCTGTCAAGGCAGGATTAGCTCTTAACTGTCAAATTGCACCCTATAGTAAATTTGATCGTAAACAATATTTTTATCCTGATTTACCCAAGAATTACCAGATCTCGCAATACGATCTGCCGATCGCTGAACATGGTTGGCTAGAGATCGAAATTGTCGAAAAACCCAATACTGAACCAATTAGAAAAAAAATTGGCATTACTCGCTTGCACATGGAAGAAGACGCAGGCAAATTAACCCACGGTGGTAGCGATCGCCTAGATGGTTCGACCTATTCTCTGGTTGATTTTAACCGTGCGGGTATTCCTTTAGTAGAAATAGTCTCCGAACCCGATATTCGTTCAGGGAAAGAAGCAGCAGAATATGCTCAAGAATTACGGCGGATTATGCTTTATTTAGGCATTAGTGACGGCAAAATGCAAGAAGGTTCTTTACGTTGTGATGTCAATATTTCAGTACGTCCTGTAGGACAAAAGGAATTCGGAACGAAAGTCGAAATCAAAAACATGAATTCCTTTAGCGCGATCCAAAAAGCGATCGACTATGAAATTGCCAGACAGATTGAAGCAATTACCAACGGCGAACCCATTTATCAAGAAACTCGTCTATGGGAAGAAGGTAGTGGACGGACTAAGAGTATGCGTCTGAAGGAAGGTAGCAGCGACTATCGTTATTTCCCTGAACCAGATCTCCCTCCTATTGAAGTATCTCCAGAACAATTAGAAACTTGGAAAGCGGAATTACCTGAACTACCTGTAGCTAAACGTCATCGTTACGAGTCAGAATTAGGTTTATCAGCTTACGATACTAGAGTCTTAACCGATGATCGCACTGTCGCCGAATATTTTGAAGCTGCGATCGCTGCTGGTGCAGATACTAAACAAGTAGCTAACTGGGTTATGGGCGATATTGCAGCCTATGTAAATAGTAATAATCTGACAATTACAGAAACCCAACTTAAACCAGAAACCTTAGCGGAATTAATTGGTTTAATTGAAGAAGGGACAATTAGTGGCAAAATTGGTAAAGAAATCTTACCTGAACTATTAGAAAAAGGCGGTTCTGCCAAAGAATTAGTTGAGAAAAAAGGTTTGATTCAAATTTCTGATACCAGCGAAATTGAGCAAATCATCGACGAAGTAATTGCTGCCCATCCCCAAGAGTTAGAACAATTCCGTAACGGTAAAACTAAACTTAAAGGTTTCTTTGTCGGACAAGTAATGAAACAAACTGGTGGACGTGCCGATCCTAAATTAACTAATCAATTATTAGGGAAAAAATTGCAAGGATAATTAATAATTATAGAGATCTAGAATAAAAAGTAGGGGTACATAAAAAACATACCCCTGCTATTTTTTTATTAATAGTAAATGTAAATCAAATTTATCTACAATGACCTGAGTTCGGGATAAAAAAAGGGACAGGTAGTAAGCTAAAAATAACAACTTTC
>CAYMWC010000084.1:0-21017 GCA_964393695.1 uncultured Pleurocapsa sp. | reverse complement strand
AAGGGGATTAGATTTGAACTGAGGAAACAAGATAGATTTCATCTGCCCATATTTTTTGAACCGAGGAAACCCATATCCACGCTTTTTGAAAAAGTCCCAAGCATCATGCAACCTTCTAATGTTAGTTTGCAGTACTTGAGATGGAACAGAGGCTAATCTAGAGAATTGTTTTTTAGCTTTGGGTAAATTGTTTTGTTGTTGGTGGTAACTAGGAAACGGATAATCCGCAGCCATGATATATTCTGATTCCAAACTACATCTATCTGCTTGACATTTTCTAGAAGCAATCCAATCTTTTAGTTCTCGCAGCGCATAGTTATAGCTAACACGACAAGTCTCTAACCACTCGTTGAGTAAGTTAATTTGTAGCTCATCTGGATAAATGCGGTAGACATAATTTAGGATCATAGAAACATTCTACCACACAATTAAGTAGATGGTAGATGCTAATTATAAGGGTATCGAACCCTTATAATTAGCTTGAGGGGTGCGTGGATGAGGGGCTGTCTCTTGGGGTTTCCCCAAGAGTTTATCAGCCCCGTCCCGACGCTGAATCGAAGATTACAGCGCGGGACTTACAGCCCCTCAAACTCCCCTAAAGTTAAATGACCCTCGACAAGTGAATAACTTAAGTAATCTTTATACTAAATTGTGGAAAACTACAGAATTTTTCAAGATAATAACTATTTTAAACTTTGATCGCAATACTGAAAATTGCTATAATAATTTACAAAAAAATTATCAGAGTTTAGCTAAAAAGAGATTACAAAAAGATTTACGCATTGCTTCTATTGCACTAATACAAAATGCTACAGTAGTTACGCGAAATTACCAAGACTTTTCTCAAGTTCCTAATTTGCAGATATAAAATTGGGTAGGTTGATTTATTCTGAAGTTAAAAACATGATTGGAGAAATGTGAAAAAATTCTCCAAGTTTTTGTACTTGTTTGGCAGTAATTTCTTGATTTTTTTCTAAAATCTTAATAACTGTAGCTTCATTATCAAAAATCGCAACAAGATCGCAAGGCTGCAAATTTTCTTCAATCATCAAAGCTTTAATAAGTTCGATTCCTCTAGGGACTGGCATTGGTTCATGTTTTTGCTCGTATTCATAGACGAGAGTACCTAGTACCTTAAGATAGTCTTTGTCGTCCTGATTAATATCCTGTTTATCTATGATCGCATCAATTTGTTCTTGAGTCGCCAGCAGTTCAGCTTTGTTATTTATAGGACGTGGCGGAAAAGTATTAATTAATTGAATATAGTAGCTACTAGGAGTTTTTAAACCAGTCGTCATTTTTCCATTTCTCCTTGTCATATTCTGCGTGGGTGAGGACATTGCGGGTAAAAACTATTTGAGACTCATAATCGATAAAAGTAATGAGTCGGTATTTATTTCCTCCAATGTTGAAAACAGTTAAATTACCGACAAGATCAGCAGAGGCAAACACTTGTCGCACATCAGCTAGGTTTTGCCATTTAGCATCAGTGCTACGCTGATACCACAATAACAAACTAATTTTAGCATCACCATGTTTTGACCAGAACTCTCTCAATTTTCTTCGGCTGATAATCCGCATTCCTAAGTGAAGATATGAAATTTGTATTCATATTAGTTTATTAACCAAAACATCTAATATTACCGATCCTGCTAAAGTTGCTACTAATTTCCATAACAAATTATCAGTATTTTTTTTCACTGCTCCTAATTCTTCTTTAATTTCTTTACGAAATTCTGCAATTTCTGCTCGAAAAGCTTTGAGATCTCCATCTAGCTTATCTATCGCTTTCTCATTGTGACGCACGTTTTCTTTAATTGTCGCTACTTCAGTATTTACTTGTTCCATTTATTTTTTCTCTAAAAACAAATTTATTGTAAGAAAGCTTATAGCTTATAGCTTATGGCTTATAGCTCTACGATTTTAATACATTTCATATTTCAAAAGAGTACAGGGAATTGCCCCGTTATAAAGTTTAATTCGTTTAGAAGTTCTTAGTCCCACTTGTTTCGAGAGCTTCATACTACCTGTAAGAATATATGCTGTCCAGCCTCTAAATCTCTGTTTAAAAATATCTCCTAGCTGTTTATACAATTCTCCTAATTCCGCTTCCTTACCCAACCTGACACCATAGGGAGGATTACAAATCAAAACACCTCGATCGCCTGGGGCTTCGATGGTAGAAATCTCTTGACGAGCAAATTTAACATAGTCTTCTAGTCCCGAACTTTCCGCATTTACAAAAGCCTGGCGGATGACCTTAAGATCGCGATCGCTACCTATAATTGGTACAGTAAGATTAGATTTCTGGCGATCGCTAGCTAATTTAAGTAAACTTTGCCATAGATCATGATCGTAATCTAACCAATTTTGAAAACCAAAGTCACGATACAGTCCAGGAGCAATATTCAAACCTTTTAAGGCTGCCTCAATTGGCAATGTACCACTACCACACATCGGATCGAGAAAAGGTAAATCTGGTGTCCATTCTGCCAGATCTAATAAAGCTGCTGCTAGTGTCTCTTTCATCGGTGCAGCACCAATAGCAGGGCGATATCCCCGACGATGTAAACTAGAGCCTGAACTATCTAGACTTAGAATACAGTGCTTTTCGTCAATATGAGCATTAATAAGTAAATCGGGATTTTCAGTATCAACATTAGAGCGTTTTCCGCCCCTGCGTTGTTGCCAATCAACGATCGCATTTTTAATTTGTAAAGCCGTAAAATGAGTATGATTAAGATGTTTGTTCTGACCTGTACAAGTAACAGCGATCGTCATTTCAGGAGTCAAATATTCTTCCCAGTCAAGCTTCTGCACTTGCCGATATAGCTCGTCACCATTAAAACTTTTCACCCTGGCAATGGGCATCAAAATCCGAAAAGTAGTTCTTGTCCAAAGATTAGCTCGATATAGTAATGCCTTATCGCCTTTAAAATGAACTCCTGTAAAGTCTGGACGCACATCGATTGCACCGATCTTACTTAATTCTTGAGCAGCGACCTCTTCTAAACCCCTGGAGACAGTGGCAAAATAATTGTTCATACTGATGACTGATGACTGATGACTGATGACTGATGACTGCTCACTGATTTTTAGGCTGTCTGGGTATTTTGGTAGAATTCATCGGACCTAAAATCTGGTTTAAATTCCTTAATTGTTCTGCTGTTCCCATACATATTAAAGCGTCTTGCTCCAAAATTAGGGTTTCACCTGTAGGTCCTGCCAGTAAATCGCCATCAAGACGACGAATAGCTAAAACTAAAGCCCCTGACTGCGATCGCAATTGAGCTTCTCTTAAACTTTTACCCACATAAGGACAGTGCTGGGAATCTATCAAAAATTCTTCGAGATAATAAGAACGATTTGAGCCTGTAATAATACCATCGACAAAATCCATAACTTGCGGTCGTAGGGCTGACGCTGCCAGTCTTTTGCCACCTGTAATATAAGGAGATACTACAGCATCTGCCCCTGCTCGCTGAAGCTTTTGCACAGCTTCTTCGGTACTAGCACGAGCGATCGCCCGAATTCGGGGATTAAGAGTTTTTGCCGATAATACAGTGTAAAGATTTTCTGCATCTGAAGGTAGGGCTGTTACCAAGCAAATTGCTCGATTTATTTGAGCGCGTATCAAAGATTCATCTAAAGTAGCATCACCCAAGATAACTATATATCCCAACTGTTTCATTGCTTCTACGTTTTCGAGATTATCGTCAATAACAATAAAGGGAATGCCTTCAGTAAAAAACTCGCTGGCGACATGACGACCAGTGCGCCCACAACCGCAAACAATATAATGTTGATCTAGAGATTCAATCAAGCTTCTCTCCTGTCTTAGTTTGATGCCTTCTTGGAAATAGCCTTGAATCAAGGCTTCTGTAAAACGATTGACAATATAACCAATGGTCAATAGACCCATTAGGATCAAAGCAACAGTAAATAGTCTGCCTCTTTCTCCCAACGGGCGCACCTCAGAAAATCCGACTGTAGAGAGGGTGATCGCCGTCATATAGACTGATTCAGCCAAAGACCACTTCTCAACTAACCAATACCAAAGAGTACCGATGAGGACTATGCAAACTAATGTTACACCTCCCCTAACAAGCTCTTTACGTAAACGACCATATTTTGCTTCAAAGGTATAACTATACATTCAAGCTCTGCTTTGGTTAGTGATCACAGTTTTGCCTAAAATTGATTACATTGAAGATTAAGTCTGGTTGAACACCAAATAAGTTGAGTATTATCAAATACTAACTGTCATTTTAGATGTCTTTATTATTTTGCTAAAGCAAATTTTATTCAGGAGTAACTCGTGATTCAATCCCCACCTCTAGAAAATTTCTCAAGCACCTCCACAACTGCCGAATTTGATAGCGATCACTTTGACCAAAATGTGATGAAAACCTATGGTCGTTTTCCCATTGCCATAGACAAAGGAGAAGGCTGTCGTCTTTGGGATACAGATGGCAAGCAGTACCTCGATTTTGTGGCAGGAATTGCCACTTGTACTCTTGGTCATGCTCATCCTGCTTTGATCGCAGCAGTAACGGCACAAATCAAAAAGCTCCACCACGTTTCTAATCTGTATTATATTCCTGAACAGGGACAGTTAGCAGCCTGGTTGGTTAAACATTCTTGTGCTGATCAGGTATTTTTCTGTAATTCGGGGGCAGAAGCTAACGAAGCAGCTATTAAACTAGTTAGAAAATATGCTCATACTCATTTAGATAAGGTAGAACAACCAATTATTTTGACTGCTAAAGCCAGTTTTCATGGGCGGACTTTGGCAACAGTTACCGCTACAGGACAAGAAAAATATCAACAGGGTTTTGCACCTTTGCCTACGGGATTTGCCTATGTTCCTTATAACGATATTACGGCGATAGAAAATGCGATTACTGATCTTGATGAAGGGACTTTTAGTCGCGTCGTAGGCATTCTGATCGAACCGCTACAGGGAGAAGGAGGAGTACGCCCAGGGGATTTAGAATATTTCTTGAAGTTGCGTAAAATCTGCGACGATAATCAAATTCTTTTAGTCTTTGATGAAGTGCAAGTGGGGATTGGCAGGACAGGTAAACTCTGGGGTTACGAAAATTTAGGGGTTGAACCTGATATATTTACTAGTGCGAAAGGTTTGGCTGGGGGAATTCCTATTGGGGCAATGCTTTGTAAAAACTCCTGTGCAGTGTTTGAACCAGGTAATCATGCTAGTACGTTTGGTGGTAATCCTTTTGTCTGCGCTGCTGCTTTGGCAGTCCTACAAACGTTAGAACAAGACAATATTTTACAGAATGTGCAAGCCAGAGGAGAACAGTTACGAGTTAGACTAAGAGCGATCGCTCAGAAATATCCTGATCTCTTTAGCGAGGTTCGTGGTTGGGGTTTAATTAACGGTCTGGAATTACGCTCAGATATTGATTTAACTTCGATTGATTTAGTTAAGGCAGCCATGGAAGCAGGACTATTATTAGCCCCCGCAGGGGCAAAAGTACTACGTTTTGTTCCCCCTCTCATAGTTTCTCAAGCTGAAGTCGATGAGGCTGCTAGTATTTTAGAAACGGTGATCGAGAAGATATAGTACTAGTACCGCTTTGTGGAAGTCAAAAGTCAAAAGTTCAAATTTGTTTTGAGGAGTAATGGGAGTAATAAAGAAGTGATACTTTTGTTACTTATTACTTGCATTCCTCCTGCTTCCTGCTTTCTGCCTTACTCAAAATTTAAATAACCTATCTAAACAGGATTGAGTATGATTGCTCAAACAGAGAAAAAAAAATACACAGCCGAAGAATACCTCGAACTCGAACTTTTATCCGATCTTCGTAATGAATACCGTGATGGAGAAATTATTCCTATGACTGGCGGTACTCCCGACCATAATGATATTGCCAGTAATCTTATCGTTTCCTTGAAACTTGCCTTAAAAAATAAACCCTATCGCGCTTTCATCACAGATCAGAGACTTTGGATTAGCGATCGCAATCTCTATACCTATCCTGATGTTATGGTTGTAGAAAAACCTTTAGTTCTTCAGGCTGAACGCAGTGACACCATAGTAAATCCTTGCTTTATTGCGGAAGTTTTATCTAAATCTACACAAAATTATGACCGCGGAGATAAATTTGCTGCTTATCGTTCAATTTCGAGTTTTCGCGAATATTTACTAATTGACCAATACAAAATATATGTAGAACATTACATAAAAACTTCAGCCAATCAATGGCTTCTCTCAGAATACAGCGATCGCAACTTTACTTTGTCCTTTAGTGCGTTTGAGTTTCAAGTTCAAATTGCCGATCTTTACGAAAACATTGAATTTTCTGACTCATAAATTTTGTTTTGCCCAAAGTGCAGCTTGGGTGCGATCGCGTACCCCAAGTTGGCAAAAAATATTAGTAATATAATTTTTAATTGTTCCTTCGGTTAGATGAAGCGTTTGCGCGATTTCCCGATTATTTTGTCCTTTTCCCAGTAATTTGAGGATTTCTAATTCCCGTTCACTAAATAAATGTTGCTCATCTCTCTGTTTTGATAAAACTGGAGGATTTAATTGAGCAAAGACTTTGACAGCAACAGTAGAATCGAGTTGGCAGTGTCCTTGGTAAAGTGTACGGATTGCTCCTGCTATTTGTTGTGAGGGAGTATTTTTAAGTAAGTAACCTAATGCACCAGCTTGTAGAGATCGCCAGATATATTCATCTTCATTAAAAGTTGTCAGCACCATAATTTTGATTTGAGGATAGCTTTGGTGAATTTCACGAGTGGCTTCGACTCCATCACAAATTGGCATCCTGACATCCATTAAAATTACATCTGGTTGGAGTTTTTGAGTAAGAGCGATCGCTTCTTTGCCATCATAAGCTTGTCCGACTATTTCTAAATCTTCTTCGAGGGCAAGTAAATTGGCTAAACCTTCGAGAAATAAAGCTTGGTCGTCTACAAGTAAAACTCGAATCATAAAGGAATTGTCACTTGAATACAAGTACCTCGTGCGATCGCACTATTGATTTTAAAATCTCCCTCCAAATTATCAACTCGTTCTTTCATTCCCAAGATTCCATATCCAGAGTCTACCAGATTGAGATTAAACCCTCGTCCGTTATCTTCGATTTCTAGAATAATCCCTTGAGGTATAGCCTGTCCGCGAATACTGACACAGGAGGCTTGGGCGTGTTTTTGAATGTTAGTTAATCCTTCTTTGACGATACAGTAAAGCTGATAACTCGTTGGCGATGGTAATGTTGGTAAATTAATATTTAACTCGATCGCCAGATTGGGATTGTGCTCGATTTGTGCCACCAGAGATGTAATTGCCTCATCCAGATTAAAAGTTTCTGAGCGCATGGTTTGAACTGAGCGACGTACATCAGAGAGGGATCTATCTGCTAAGTTTTTAGCATTGTCTAGGGCAGATCTAGCTTTATCTGGATTGCGATCAAAAAGTCTTTGAGCAAGTTCTAATTGAATATCTAAGGTAGTTAAAGTATGTCCGAGAGAATCATGAATATCGCGAGCAATGCGAGATCGTTCCAAATCTGCTGATAGGGAATCTATTTCTTGCGCCAGGGCGATCGCTTTTTCCCTGCTGCGCCTTTCTGAAACGATCGCAAAGCCCAATAAAATTGTGAAAGTACTGGCAGCTAAATAATCACTTAAACGGTTGATTAGATTTTCCAAAACAAGACTATTGACATTGATCGGAGAAGTTCTTTGTGAATTAACAAACTCAATTAACTCGGGAAATCTTAATAATAGCCATGCAGGTATCGATGACCAAACAATTCCTGCTAAAACAACGATAGCAATAACATCTTTGCGGTTTAGTAAAAAACAAGCTTTGGCATAAATTAGATACAAATTTAGTTGTAAATCACAATTTGAGAATCGAGTCAGAAGAATCAAGCCGACCTGTAATAATATATAAGCTCTTTTTTGCCATAGAGGACGGTCAATGGGAAAGATCAAACTTAATGGAGCAAGACTAAGTAATAAAATTAAAGTTAACCAATCGGAAAGTAGTATTGGAGGCTGAGGTTGGTTAGCGAAAAAACTGGTCTTGCACAAAATAACGATCGCAGACGTGACAATAGCAATCCACTCAATGTAGCGCAAGGTTTTGCTAATAGAAGGAATCGCCAGCGAGTCAGTATCGATCTTCCTTTTATTCATTAAATGCTCCTTCCTACTCCTCACTAACAAATAATAAAACGCTACAATGTCTTCTCGACATGACTATTGTCATGTTTTAATTGGTGACTTTTGACTATGGGTTGCAACAAGCTTTTTCGTTAATTTGGCTATAAGCCCAAAAGGGTTGACTAAAAACAAGTTTTAGCAACAAATATCTTTGGTTATGAGTCAAAACGATAATTCCAATCCCGTATCTCCCGATCAAACCGAACAACTCCAATCGACACTTGATCAAACAGTAAAAGATTTGGGTATTCCTGGTACAACTGCAAGTGTAATTACTCCCAATGGAACTTGGTATGGTGCTAGTGGTGTGGCTAATTTAGAAACCCAAGACCAAATGCAACCAGATGATATTTTTGGTATCGCTAGTAATACTAAAGCTTTCACCGCTACTGTAGTCTTAAAAAAAGTAGAATCGGGTGAATTGAGTTTAGACGATACTTTAGGCAAGTGGTTGCCTGATGTTGCTGCTAGAATTCCCGACAGTGAAAATATTACTATCCGCGAACTTCTCAATGGTAATAGTGGAATTTACGACTTTACTCAAAATCCTCAATATGGGGAAGATATTGCCACTGATTTTTTAGCAGGTTCTACTAAAGAGTGGACGCTAGAAGATTTAGTTGCCTATGCTTACGACCAACCTCGATCGGATACTTGGGTTTATCCCAATACAGGCAATATCTTGGCTGGAATGATTATTGAAAAAGTGACGGGCAAAGATTTTGGGGATGTTTTACAAGAAGAAGTATTAGACCCTCTAGGGCTTAAAAATACTTTTTATGGACGAGAAGAATTTAATAAAATCGCTCCTTCTCAACTAGCACGTGGCTATCAAGATGTGTATGCGTCTGATGGCAGACTTGTAGAAGATGGTATTCCTGACGATCTCACCAATTACAATCCCGATGTTGCTGGATCTACAGGTGGAATGTTTTCTAACACGGAAGATTTAGCCAGATTTTCTCAAGCCCTTTTTAGTGAAAACTTTCTCAAACCTGAATCTTTTCAAGAGATGACTAGTTTTGTGGAGACAGATTCAAGATTTCAGTGGGGATTGGGAATAGACAGTAGAGAAACACCTTGGGGAAATGCGATCGGTCGAGGTGGTGACTTGATTGGTTATACTTCCAGATTTGATTATTTTCCCCAACTTAATACTACTGTTGTCATTGGAACTAATAGCAATTTTAATAGCGAAGATTTTTTAAAGAACGAATTTACCATACCAGTACTTCAATCTTCTCTTTTGGAAGCGTCGGAATTTGAAAGTCAATCTGCAATCTATGGAACTAATAGTGATGACAATTTGAATGGTACTCCAGATGGAGATTTCATCAGTGGTCTAGAAGGTAACGATACTCTTTTAGGTAAGGGCGGTATAGATTATTTATTTGGGAAAGAAGGGAACGACTTTCTCGATGGTGGAGAGGATATCGATATTCTGAATGGTGGTTTGGATCATGACACTATTATCGGCGGTGATGGTGATGATGATGATACTTTATTGGGCGGTGTAGGGGACGATCTTTTAATCGCTGGTTTGGGTAAAGATACACTGACTGGAAATGAAGGAAAAGATCTCTTTATGATGCAATCGCCAGCAATAACGACAATTACCGACTTTACCGATGGTCAAGATTTCTTGCAGTTATCAGAAGGTTTGAGCTTTGCCGATCTCAAGATTACTCAAGGTTCAGGAGAAAATGCTGCTGATACTTTGATTTCTCTCAACAGTAATAACGAGCCAATAGCAATTTTAAGCGGTGTCAATACCGATGCGATCGATGCTACCGACTTTGTGATGACTTGAGAAAATGCCACCGAGCAAACTCTCAGTTTCTCAGTTAATGTTGCCAAATAATCGCCCTATTTAGCCGATTGTCGTCTTTTCTTACGATTCCCCGCATAGCTACCTGCGGAGTCACCAAATTCTCTGGTTAACTGAAGTAATCTACTCTGAGAATATTTAGCAGTAAAATTAGAGGTGAATAGTGACAATCATGAAACTGTTACATTCTTATGCGTGTTTAGGTAATAAATGGGCAAGAATACTAGATGTGAGGAGTGAACTATATAAGAGGCTTGTTTTTGGGATCGAAACACGGACAGAACCCCAAAAACAAGCTTCTCGCTTAGATTCTGTAAATTTAAGTGATAATGTACAAAGTAATATATTCGTAGCTATCAGCTAAAATAACTAACTTGAATATTACTGTCTGTAGCCATTGTAAATAGGCTGAACAGGGTATAAAGGCTGTTGATATATATTACTCATCGGTTGTGGTGGAATTGCTGGCACAACATATACAGGTTGTGAATATACTGGTTGCTGATAAACGTTATTCACAGGTTGTTGAGTCATCGGTGGAGTTGCATACACAGGTTGCTGATAGACTGGTTGCTGATAGTTATTCTGTAAGGGTGGTTGATGAGTAAGATTTGTTGGTTGTACCCCAGAATTAAAGTTAGGAACTGGAACATAATTATTAGGCTGTTGGTATGCAGGAGGAGATATCGCCTGGCTAACCAGCTTACTCTCTGGCTTGGAAGTATTACTAAGATAAATATGATTAGTCGCATTGCCATGATAAATACGTTTAGTTAACTGCCACTGAGGATCGAGAATAATTTTGAGTGAACCAGAACTAAAGCCATGAGTTCGACCAATGTGTAGTTGAGGCTGAGTATTATCGCGAGGAACACCAATTAGATGTAATTCATTGTCTTGCTTGACAATATTAACTAGGTAGTCCATGCCATAGTCTTGACCATTGAAACGAATTGAATAGTTATTGCTATCTGCACTTCTGATACAAGCCTTGGTAAAATCAAAATTCAGAAATAAAGGTTTAACGACTGTGGGAGAAGTTCCAGTTTCTTCCCAGCATTTTTTTTGCCCTGGAATTTGCTCAAGAACTACGAGATTGTAGCCATGACGATAAGGTGCAGCAATGACTGCAAATTGATTTTGATTTAGTTCTTGTTCGCTAAAAGCAGCTGCTTGAAGGATTTTAGATGGTACTACGCTAATAGTTGCGAAAGTTATTGCTGCTGTTAATAATAGTGACAGTCTCATGAAATCTCCTGTGGTTAGATAAAGCTATGAGGAGACTTGTTTAACATTTGACATTTATCATTAAACATTAAACATTGAGCTTTTCAATAGCTGACGTTTAAATCTCTGTATTTGACAACGAGTTAATATTAAACGTTCAATGCTTAATCTTTTAATTATTGATAATTACCTTTCCTTGAAAGACAAGATCTTAGACCTAATAAAATAATTGTCAATTGTCAATTATCAATTTTCCATTGATAATTACCGTTCACTACTCACACGGAAAAAATATTCAGTAGTTATTACTAATTAATTTTTGGTAACAACTATTTATCTGATGTAGATACTTTGCAATATAATCTAAAAAATCAATCATTGTGTTCAGTATTATTACTGCTTTTTAAAATTTAAATAAAGTTATTTACAATAAAAAAACTTAGGAGTTGCATCTTGACTTTCCTAAGTTTTAGTAGTATTAATTATCTGATTTAAATTAACTAAACCTTTGTACCAAAACGGCGATCGCGCTGTTGGAAAGACATTAAGGCTCGATCAAATTGTTGTTGATTAAAATCGGGCCACAGGGTATCAGTAACATAGATTTCTGTATAAGCCAACTGCCATAATAAAAAGTTACTCAAGCGCATTTCTCCACTAGTACGAATCAATAAGTCGGGATCAGAGCTAGCTGAAGTATAAAGGTGTCGAGCGATCGCTTTTTCATCAATCTGCTCGGAAGTTAATTCTCCTCTTTGTACTTTTTCGGCAAGTTTTTGACAGGCTTTTACTATTTCGTGACGACTACCGTAATTAATTGCCACGTTAAAAAACACTCCCTGATTGGTTTTAGTACGTTCCATAGAATAGTGCATTTCTTGTTGCAAAGATGGAGGTAAAGGAGTAATATCACCAATAAAATTAATGCATACTTCTTCCGCTTCCATTTCTCTTAATTCTTTTTGTAAAAGTTTTTCAAATAGTGTCATTAAAAAGTTTACTTCGCCTGTGGGACGACCCCAATTTTCAGTTGAAAAAGCATAGGCAGTTAAAGTTTTAATCCCCAAATTTTTACAGTAGCGCAACATTTCTTTGAGAGTATTTGCACCTCGCCGATGTCCTTCAATTCGGGGTAGACCTCTTTGTTTTGCCCAGCGACCATTGCCATCCATAATTACCGCAACATGTTGAGGTAATGTAGTTAAATTTAGTTCGGTAGATAGAGTAGATATTAGTTGGGCTGTCATGGGAATTATCTTAAATTAAAGAATAGTTAGATGAATCAAAAAGTAATTATTATGATTTAAAAAATAATGATCTCAGGCTGATGATCTGTAAGATTATTATTCCCAAAAAAATCTGGTGAGGCACAGCATGATTGTAAATATTCTGGTGTTAATTGCCGACTCCAGTGCCACATACGTTGTAAAATCACGATAAAAGTGTAAATCAATTCGCTTCTAGATAAAAATGACCAAGATTGCCAATTTAAAACTGACATCATCTGTTGAAAAGTAAATTTCAAATTTGCTTGAGGTTTTAAACTCCCTTCATAGGATATAGGTAAGATGGTATGAATTTGGCTAAGAAGATACCGAATTAACTGTTCTGTATTATCAGGATATAACCACATCCCCATACCCCAAAACTTAGTCAGGTGATTGACTTCATCTTGTAATAGCTCTCCCAATACCTGTTGAATTGTACCTGTGGTGTGAGACATCAACCAAAGATATAAACAAGTTGCCCCATATTCGGTTGCTACTCGATGTAATCCGTGTTGATATAAATCTTGATAGGGATTTTCCCAGGCTTGATAGGTTTTAACCTCTCGCAGTTGGGGACTTATTGTTTGCTTACTCAGTTGTTGGTAGATTTTAATTAAAGCTGGAGTGTGTTGACGTTCTTCTTTTTCCCATAAACCCAATTCAATCATCCTGCCATCTGCTGCTACTACACCACCAACGAATTTTGCCATACTCGGATGAATAGGTTCAAGATATTGTCTACTGGTTTGGGTGTAACCTCTGATTGGTGCTTCGGTGTCTAACGTACCCTGAAGAATCGACAAGAAAATGTCCAGATCAATACCGATAACTTGTTCCGAGTTAATATCTTGCCAATTGATAGTTGACCATTGACGGGGTTGAGGGTTATGAAATTGTTGTGGTAAATCTTCCAAGCGATTACCCAATTGCTCTAAACTTAAGTATTTATCAACTAAGCAATGAATTCTGGCTTTGGTTTGATAAAAGTTGGGACGAAAACAAACTTCCCCTGCTAAATCTTTGATTGGTTGATACATAATAACAATCTGTGTTTTATTTGCCTACAAAACAGCTTATGTAATTGCTTGTCATTTGTCTGTCGGCGAAAGTCGGGAGTTTTGGTCAGTTTGGAAGTCGGAAAAAGTCGGGAAGTGAAGGATTTCAAGTTAGGTCTAATGATAAAAACTACATTTTTTAATTCGCACTAGGCGTAATATATAAAAGCAAATAAGAATGTGTGCAACTTTTCTATGAACTCAACCTCTAATCAGATTTATCCTGTTACTTGGCAGGATGACAAAGTATTTTTAATCGATCAAACTCGCTTACCAGGGGAATATAGCAGGGTAGCAATTAGCCGTAGTTCTGATATGGGACAAGCTATTAAGACTATGATTGTCAGAGGTGCGCCAGCTATCGGTGTGGCAGCAGCTTATGGAATGTATTTAGGTGCAACAGAAATTAAAACAAGCGATCGCACTAAATTTCTAGCACATCTTGAACAGGTTGCTGGCTTGTTACGTCAAACTCGCCCGACAGCAGTTAATTTATTTTGGGCTATTTCTCGGATGTTAAAAACTGCTTATGAAGAGATTGGCAATATTGAAAATATTAAAAACAGTTTATTAAAAACCGCCCAGACAATTCAAGCTGAAGACTTGGCAACTTGTCAGGCGATCGGCGATCATGGTTTGAGTGTTTTACCTACTACTCCAGACAAATTAAGAATTTTGACTCATTGCAATACAGGTTCTTTGGCAACTGCTGGTTATGGTACTGCTTTAGGGGTTGTTCGTTCTGCTTGGAGAGAGCAACGTCTAGCCAGAGTCTATGCTGATGAAACTCGTCCTCGTTTACAAGGGGCAAAATTAACTGCTTGGGAATGTGTGCAAGAAAATATTCCCGTAACTGTGATTACTGATAGTATGGCTGCTCACTGTATGCAGCAAAAGATGGTTGACGTGGTAATAGTAGGAGCAGATCGCATTACTGCTAATGGCGATGTTGCTAATAAAATTGGGACTTATTCTCTGGCGATCGCAGCCCAAGCTCACCAAATTCCTTTCTACGTTGCAGCACCATTTTCGACTATTGATTTTGATTTAGCTAGTGGTAGCCAAATAACGATTGAAGAACGCGATCCTACTGAAATATCTAACGTGAATGATACTGCTATTTGTGCTGAGGGAGCAGAGTTTTATAATCCAGCTTTTGATATTACCCCTGCTAGTCTTATTTCAGCAATTATCACGGAAAAAGGGGCAATTAAACCAGATTTATTAATTGATTACCGCAATACTGTAATTTAAGTCAGCCAAGTTAACTTGATTATTATTAAATGTTGAATATCTTTAAATTTTGAATCACCAGCACTCACTTCTCAATCTACTTGGCGTTCAATTTGAATGTCGCCAAAATTATTATTCTCAGGCATTTCTTGACAAGCGATCAGTAAAGCGACTAACATCACAGCCGTAAACATTCGGTTAACCACCGTAACAAAATTACTAGACACAATTGTTATATCCTCCAAACACCACCTACATATCATGGTCTAATAACTTAATCGCTATTTTCTGAGTATTATTACAGGTTTTGAATTGGCACAAGATGGATTTATAGCATTTCTCAGATAGATGAGGGCAAAAAAATTCCAGATTTTAAAATTTGAAACTGGATCTGTTTCTTTGTTCTCTGTTGTTTCCCTTAATCGAGAACTGCTATAGATGGGTTATTGCTCACAAACTGCTGTTTGTTGGTCACTATTGTTTGAAATGAAGAAATATGTAAGTTAAGTTACATAGCTAAAAACTGGAAATTTTTATTAAATAAAACATCAAAGACAACATTTAAAAAATAGTAAGTGCTACTCTATTAGGGTAACTGAGGCTTCGGTCATTTGTGTCGTTGACAGTTTTCTTTGCCGATCGCAGGAGTCGGAAAATATGGAATCACCGCTTAATTGTACGAGTGCCAATTTTGAGCAAGTTGCTCTAGCTAGATTTCGCTCTTTAGCTACTTTTTTACCCCAAGATAGCAAGATTTTTCGCGAACCTTGGGGTCGTTCTACTGTTTTATGTATTGATTTTGCCAACTGCCCTCATTTATTTAATGTAGACCAAGAACAAGCTCATTTACTTTCTCAAGCGATCGCTCAACTAGGTTTAGCTAATTCTATTATTTTCCGTATTGGTAGTAAAATTGTAGGCTGGAAGAAGGTTGCGTTGTAGTCAGCTGTCACTCACTCAATAGACTGTCTTGAAAATAGAAGTCAGGAGTCACTTCATTTATCATTTAAGATTCATCAACAAGGTTCAATGTTTAATGTTCAATGAAGAGTAGGGGCGCAAGGCTTGCGCCCTCCTTTTTTTTGTTTTGTTGCTGTTTAATTATTAATTTAAGTAGGGAGGTGCAATTATTTATAAGATAGAATTTTTCTAGGATAATCGTTTAAAAGTAAATTCCAGATTTCAGGTCTTATATTTAATTATGCATACCTACTTATTTGATTGTTTTATAGTTTAATAATCATTATTTGACATACTTTAAAGCTTGTAGCCGTTAACGATTAACAATCAATAATTAACAAAAATTCAAATGATTTTTACAGAATTAACTATTGAAAATTTTGGTGTGTATGCGGGTCAGCATACTATTGATTTACGTCCAAAAAGTAATAATAGCATCCATCCCATTATTTTATTAGGAGGCATGAACGGTGGAGGAAAAACTACTCTAATGGATGCGATTCGTTTGGCTTTATATGGACAGAGAGCTAGATGTTCTACTAGAGGTAATTTAGGCTATAGTGAGTTTTTGACTCAGTCGGTAAATAGTCAAGCAACTTCAGCAGATATTACGCAAATACAGTTATCTTTTGAGCAAATTTTTGAGGGACATTGGCAACAATTTAAAATTATTCGTGCTTGGCAGAAAAATCCTCAAGATGGTAGAGATAGTTTAAGTATTGCCAGAGAAGATGACTTTGATAGTAATCTGGAAAAAGATTGGGATGAATATATAGAAAATATTTTACCTTTGGGTATTTCAAATTTGTTTTTATTTGATGGAGAACAGGTAAAAGAGTTAGCTGAATTAGATATTCCTCCTGCTTCAGTAGTAGAAGCAATTAATAATTTGTTGGGGTTAGAATTAGCAGAAAAGCTAGCGATAGATTTAGAAGTCTTAGTCAATCGTAAACGGAAAGAAATAGCGAATAAAGCCCAATTATTAACAATCGAAGAACTCGAACAAAGGTTAGTAGCTAAAAAAGTAGCTAAGGAAAAAGCCAAACAACAATTAAAAGAATTACAACAAAAATTAGAGCAAGCTCGTAAAAAATGCGATCGCGCTCGTCATAAGTTTAATCAAGAAGGAGGCAAAATTGCTGCGGAAAGGGAATCAATTGAAACTAAGTTAGAAGATTTAAATAGTCAGATTGAAACTAAAAGACAGGAATTAATTAATCTGGTAGATAGTAGTTTACCACTGAAGCTAATTACGCCCTTATTATCAACAGCGATCGCTCAAGGTAAACAAGAAATTAAATCTCAGCAATTTCAACAAGCCCAAGAGGTCATAGCAGCCAGAGATCAAAAATTATTAGACTATTTAAATACAATCACTTTATCAGCAGAAGCAATTGATAAAATAAAATTTTTTATTACTCAAGAAAATCAAACTATTGCTGATTCTATACAACCAGATAGTATTTTGAATTTAACCCCAAAACAATTACAGCAATTAATTACTGTTACTAATGAGCGTTTGCCACTACAAAATAAACAGGCACAGGCTAATATTGCTCAAGTTAATCAACTAGAAAAGCAAATAAATCAGACCGAAAGCAAACTCGCGATCGCTGCCTCTCCTGAAGATTATCAAAAACTAATTGATGCAGTTGAAAAGACACAAACAGTAGTAACTAAAGCTAAAGCTGCCTATAATCTTGGCAAAGAACAAATACAAAGTTTAGATAAAGAAATTGAACGTATCCAACAAGAACTAAGCCGTAAACTTAAAAATTATAGTGAAGAGGCAATTGATAAAATCAACGACGAGCATATTATTACATCCGCTACTAAAGTTCAACAAAATTTAAAACTATTTAAAGAAAAACTTACTCTAAAAAAACTCAATAAACTAGAAACAGAAGTCAAAGATTGCTTCCTTTATCTTTTACATAAATCCAATTTAATAAATCGTGTTACTATAGACAGCGATCGCTTTCGCTTAGAATTATACGATCACCAGGGGCAATTATTCCCCAAACAACGACTATCAGCAGGAGAAAAACAACTACTGGCGATCGCTTTTTTATGGGGATTGGCTAGAGTATCTGGACGTAACTTACCCATAGCTATTGACACTCCCCTCGGCAGATTAGACTCATCCCACCGTCATAATTTAGTTGAGCGATATTTCCCCACCGCATCTCATCAAGTAATTCTACTTTCTACTGATACAGAAATAGGACAAAAGGAAGTAAAAATGTTGCGAGAACAAGAAGCGATCGCGCACGAATACCTACTCAAATACAATTCCCAGCAGCGTCAAACTACTATTGAGCCTGGTTATTTTTGGTAAGTAGTTGTACAAAATTAATTTCCTAGTTGAGACAGGGAAAAGCGAATAATTTTTTTTAGGTAACAGCGTAGTGTTTTACTCATTACTCATTACTCATTACTCATTACTCATTACTCATTACTCACGGTCTTAATCTCATGTCATGAAAATAGGGAGAAATAAGTTTTTTGACCCTTGAATTAGTCAAATCTTTGGTAGATAAACGATTCTCCAGAAATTGAATGATTTTTTCACAAGTATCAAAACAGCCGATGGAAGCCACCAGTTGATTGTCAATGAAAATTCCCCAACGCCCATTCTGTAATTGTTTGGAATAATACAACATTATCAAGACTCATATAATATCCCACTACATTAAGCTTTAAAAGTCAATTCGGCTACTGCTAAATTAATTTAGGTTTTGGTTAATCAATACTTCGGACAGTTTTTATTTAGACCCTGAGAGAGACCTAGGTCATCGAAGCCTAGACTTTAATGAGTAGATCGATGAACTACTAAATACGGTTTAATTCAGCTATAATGCCCACCAAACTTAGCAAGTTATTCCATAGGAATTATGACAACTACTAGAGTCAGATTACCGCGCCGATTTCATCTCACGCTGTCTCAAAGCTTAACTATAATTGGATTAACTATTACTCTGAGCTTAGGAGCGATCGCCTTACTTGCTCCCACTCTCCAAAATATTGGCTGGTTGCAAAACCCTAACGAAGCTTTAGCTAATCCTATTCACGAAGCACCAGGAGCGGATTATTGGTTTGGGACAACTCGCCAGGGATACGATGTCTTTTCTCGCACTTTATTTGGGACTCAAGCAGCATTTAAGGTGGTATTACTCGCGACTACTATTAGTTTGATTTTGGGTGTGCCTTTGGGCTTAGTTAGCGGTTATCTAGGAGGCAGAATTGACAAAATTTTGCTTTTTTTTATGGATACAATCTACACCTTACCTGGATTACTTCTATCGATTACTCTGGCTTTTGTAGTTGGTCAAGGAGTTGTCAACGCAGCCTTAGCCTTGAGTATTGCTTATGTTCCTCAGTATTATCGCTTAGTTCGCAATCATACCACCAGCGTCAAAACTGAATTATTTATTGAAGCAGCCCAGGCGATGGGTGCGTCTACCAGCAGAATTTTATCTCGCTATTTATTTTTTAATGTAATTCAAAGTGTACCTGTATTGTTTACCCTTAATGCTGCTGATGCGATTCTTATTCTTGGTGGTTTAGGTTTTCTGGGATTAGGACTTCCCCCTGAAGTGCCAGAGTGGGGTCACGATCTCCGTTTAGCTCTAGATGCTTTACCCATAGGAATTTGGTGGTCAGCTACCTTTCCTGGGTTGGCAATGACTGTTATGGTAACTGGTTTATCTTTGGTTGGAGAAGGGTTAAGTGATCTTTTAAGTCCTGGGATACGCAATTAGAGGTTGTTGAAAAAATTAAAATGTCTCAAACCTTCTAAAATACCACCTGCACAAGCAGACTGAGCTAAATAGAGATTGTCATTTTTATTGGCTGCATACCATTGCAGTAATTCTGGCTTGGCGTTGCCAACAATTAGACCTTTTTCTTCTCCCTGAAACATAGAAATATCATTACCAGAATCACCACAAACTATAGTAAGCTCGGGTGAAATATTCCATCGCTGACGTAAAAATTTTACAGCTAAACCTTTATCGCCATTTTGTGGTAAGAGATCCAAATCTTGACCAGCACTATAGATTAGTTTGATACCATAACCTTGGTCGCTCAAAGCAGATTTCAGTTTAGTGATCGTTGTTTCGGCGACATTTTCAGCTAAATAATAGCTAATTTTAAAGGGATTTTGTTCTGATTTAGGTTGTGATTGTAATTCAGCAAATTGACTAGCGATCGCTACTATTTCGTCGCGATTCCACCCTTGAGAAAGAATTGTCGCCCATTCCGCATCATATTGTTCCAAATTTTGCTCAAAATACATTTCTGTTCCTACAGAAGTGATTAAAGCATCTGGAGGCACTAAAGCTTTAGCCTCTGCTAATAAACAATACAAGTAAAGCGATCGCCCTGTAGCATAGACAATTTTAGTGTTATACTTTTGCCGATGATTAGCTAACTGCTGATTGAGTTCTATTAATGCCTGATCATCTCCAACTAGGGTATTGTCTAAATCGGTTATAAATAAAAAAGGACTCATACTAAGGACTTTCATAAAAAATATTCAAACTTTAAAATAACAGCATTAGGTTTGATATACATAACTATGTAAACACTCTGGTCAGGAATTTGGGGATTAGAATTGTCAAAGATCTAAAAAATATTCTACTGCTTGAGCAGTATCTTGCTATGGACGTATAATATGCTCTCATATTTTTTTTGAATTATTGCTTAAAAAAACACATTTGCATAGTGTTTGAATCTAAGTAGTTTTTATCAACCAACTAAAAAAAATATCCCAGAAATTAATTTAACCCTTTACAATAACCAACACAAACTGGTTAGCTGGAGAATGGCTGGGAAAATATATTGATGTTTAATTTTATGGGAGCAAGAGGGCTGAAATTTTGGGTGTAGAACTTCGTAGTTATGTATATTTAGATAGATTACAATCCCAACACGCAGCCTATATTGGCACTGTGGCATTAGGATTTTTACCTTTACCAGGAGATGCTTCCTTGTGGATTGAAATATCCCCTGGGATAGAAATTAACCGTATTACTGATGTTGCTCTTAAATCTGCCGTAGTTCGTCCTGGAGTTCAATTTGTCGAAAGACTTTATGGATTACTAGAAATTCACTCCAACAAACAAGGAGAAGTCAAAGCAGCAGGTAGAGCCATCTTGCAAGCATTGGGGGTACAGCAACAAGACAGCCTCAAGCCCAAGGTAGTTTCTAGTCAAATTATTCGTAATATTGATGCTTATCAAG
>CAYMWC010000083.1:0-21033 GCA_964393695.1 uncultured Pleurocapsa sp. | reverse complement strand
AGAGCAGCTGATTTGTAATCAGCCGGTCGCAGGTTCGAGTCCTGTTGCCAGCTTCCCTTGCGCGTTTATACGCTGCAAGATTTTTTTTTACTACTCTCGGCTGATTACAAATCAGTCTTATTCGCTCAAACCCGAATATATACCTCTTTTGTCACTCTCCGAGATCGATCCTTACAGCGATGGGATTATAGGCATTTTTAAATTTGAGTTTTTCTTATTAGAAAAAAATCGACCAATCCTTTTCTCTATAAAGACTCCAAAAGTTAGAAATGACAAAAGTTTTCGGAGAGTGACAAAAGAGGGATATAATCCAGAACAAATGCGTCGCCATGAGATTTTGCCAGGTATGACTGGTTTTGCTCAGATTAACGGACGTAACAATGTTTCTTGGGAAAAAAGATTTCAGATGGATATTTTTTATGTAGATAACTGGAGTTTCTGGCTAGACTTGAAAATTTTGTTGGGTACGATCGCTATAGTAGTTAAGCAAAAAGATGTTAACCAAAAAGGTCATGTAACCTGTGAAAACTTTGATGACTATATGCTTAGAACTCGACCCCAAAATTATTTAATAACAAATGATTAAACAAAAAGAGGCGTTGGTAATTGAATGTATGACTTACAAAGTGTTTCGGTTCGTAGCTATTAGCTTTATGCCTTACGGCAGCTACGCAAAAGCTCTTTTGATTTAACTAGCTTGCAGCCAAATTAAAAATCATACCTCTACTTACCAATGCCCAAAAAGATTATTCTGCTCCTTCGATAGGGGCAAAACCTTGACGCTGAATGTTTTCTGTCACTACACGGGGATCTAAAAACTGCAAGAGATAGTCTGAACCACCTGCTTTAGAACCAACTCCAGAAAGTTTAAAACCACCAAAAGGTTGACGGGCAACGATCGCGCCAGTAATATTGCGATTAATATATAAGTTACCGACTTCAAACTCGCGGGATGCTTGCTCGATATGTTTGGGAGTACGGGAATATAAACCACCTGTGAGGGCGTAATCTGTACCGTTAGCAATGGCTAAAGCTGATTCAAAGTTATCTGCTTTGATGACTGCCAACACAGGGCCAAAAATTTCCTCTTGGGCAATGGTATGATCTGGGGCAACTCCGCTAAAAATGGTAGGGGAAACATAATAACCATTTTCAGGTACAGGCATTTCGAGAACTAATTCACTCTGTTGTTTTGCTTGTTCGATATATTCTAAAATGCGATCGCGAGCATTGGCATCGATAACAGAACTCATTTGGATACCAGGATCGTCGGCTGCACCCACATTCAGAGATTTAGTTGCTTCAATCAATCTTGTCAAAAAAGCATCATAAATTGAGGCTGCCACAATTACCCGTGAACAGGCAGAACACTTTTGTCCGCTATAACCAAAGGCTGACTGTACTACTCCGACTACCGCCTGATCTAAATCGGCACTTTCATCAACAATAATGGCGTTTTTACCACCCATTTCCGCAATGACTCGCTTGAGGTGTTTTTGTCCTGGCTGTAACTTGGCTGCATCGGCATAGATTCGACAACCCACTTCCCTCGAACCTGTAAAAGCAATAACATGAGTGTCTTTGTGTTCAACTAAATATGTACCGATTTGGGAACCCTTGCCAGGAACATATTGCAAGACTCCTTTGGGAATACCAGCATCTACGAGAATTTCTGTAAGTTTCGCAGCAATTACTGAGGAGGTAGCAGCAGGCTTTAAGAGAGTACAGTTACCTGTCACTAAAGCAGCTACGGTCATTCCAGTAGCGATCGCAAAAGGAAAATTCCACGGAGAAATAACTACAGCAATGCCTTTAGGTTGATAGAAGTAACGATTATTTTCTCCTGCCAAGTCATAATTAACCCCAGCAGCTAATCTTTCCATCTCTGAAGCATAGTAACGACAAAAATCGATCGCCTCGGAAACTTCTCCGTCAGCTTGGGGAATAATTTTACCAACTTCTAAACAGATCCAGGCATTGAGTTCATGTCGCCGTTGTTCCATCAGATCGGCAGCTTGACGCAAAATATTTGCTCTGGTGGTTGCAGGGGTGGCTTTCCACGAGTTAAAAGCTTCTTTTGCTGCCTTCATCGCTTGTTCTGTCTGTTCTACAGAAATCTGCCCGACTGTACCAATTAATTCTGCGTTTCTAGCAGGATTAACAGAGTCAAGATAGTTAGCGGTTTCTAGATATTCACCATTGATTAAAGGTAGATAAGTTTTACCTAATAGTTGTTTTACCTGCTCTAAAGCTTGTTGTGCTTTAGTTCGTTTGGCTGTATCTGCGTAATCTGTATCTGGGGCGTTTTGAAAAGCATTGGTAGGGGCGATATGCCTAGTCTGTTCGCCCCTATTGTCGTCGGCAACAGGAGGAGAAATCAATTCCTCAATTGGTCTATTTTCCTGATTCTGGCGTAAAAAAGAACTATTTGCCGTATTTTCTAATAATCTACGAATTAAATACGCCATTCCTGGTAATAACTTACCGTAGGGAGAATAAACCCGTACCCGATGTCCCCGTTTAACCAAAGCCTGGGCTAATTTATCCCCCATGCCGTATAGAACCTGCATTTCAAAGCGACGGGGAGGAATCTGAAGGGTTTCGGCGATCGCACAAGCTAAAGCCTGGGAACGAACATTGTGACTACCAATTGCACCATAGAGATATTCATGATTTTCTAGTAATAACTGGGTCATGCGTTCGTAATTAACATCGGTGGCTGCTTTTTGGTTATATACAGGCTGTTGCCAGTGATTTTGCTCGGATTTAATGGTTTCCTGATCCCAGTATGCCCCCTTAACTAATCTCACGGTTACAGGATGCCCTCTTTCCTTTGCCCAGGCAATTAAGTCTTGTAGATCCTGATAAGAATCTCGCAAATAAGCTTGAAGGGTAATACCCAAATCAGTACGGGTACGGAATTCCTCCTCCATTAACAACTCTTTGAGAATCTGAAGAGTCAGATCCTTGTAGCGATATTGTTCCATATCAAAATGTATCGCTGCGGATAATTCTGCTGCTTTACGTAATAAAATTCTGATGCGATCGCACACCTGGGCTTTACTACCTAGAGGATCTAAAGGATCAAATTGGGAATAAAAGGCAGTTAGCTTTACTGATACTTGTACTTGGGGTAATTCTTCCCCATTAGCCAGATCAATCCCTTCTTGTCGTTTCCAACTTTGAGCTTGTTGGGTTAACTGTGTAATTAAATCTAGATAGCGTTGGAGATAATCTTGGGCTTCGGCTTCGGTAATTACCGCTTCCCCTAAAAGATCGATGGTATAAGTCATACCATCTTTACGCAGACGAGCGATCGTTTTCATTACCTCAGTCATATTTTCCCCAGCAATATATTTATATGCCAGAGTTTCTACTGCTTTCGTAATCGTAGCAGCAGCAGTTTGAGCAGGGAATGAATCAGGATCGCTAAAATTAAGAATACCTTTAAGTGCGCTGGGTAATTCTACGGCTTCCGCGCTCATATACTGTTGAAAGTGATTAGCGATCTCCGCTTTACTTTGCAAGGCAGGAATAGTATCAATAAACCGAAACATCTGTACCCGCAAACCTGGGTTAGCCATCGTCCAGTCCAAAACCTTATCATCCCAGCGCATCTGATCGCGCATCCGACTAAAAATATTGCTGCCTTCTCTGGTACTTTTAATTAATTCTTGAGCAATTGCTTGAGTTTTTGCTTCGTAGCGATCGCTAGCACTTAAATTCGTTTTCCCTTGAACAACCACAGTATCGACAGCTCCTGGAATTAATATTTAGCAGTAGATTGTTATATTTTATGACTTGCTAATAGAGAAAAACAAGGCTGTTAGAAATATGATTTGCTAAGGCGATCGCAAATTAACACAATCTGACTATTTTAGGTTGCTGTATTAATAAATTTGCTATTTATCTAGTATAGATATTATGTAAGCATTTCATGACCATTAGTTATGAAAGTTAGGACGTAATTTAATTCTGGTTTATCTTGAACGCTGTATTTCCTTTATTTGTTTTCAAAATACTGTCCTATGTCCTAACTGCCCTAACTCCCCCAACTGTCCTAACTGATGAAATCTAAACTGGCTGTAAAATTACAGAAAAACCAGAAACACGAAGGTCTTCATCTGTAAAACTTGCAAATTGCTTGTCTAATTCAGAACGCTTAATAGGCAAACTTTCCCATTTATCTACTTCGGTAGATTTAATTGCAAATCCTGCTTCCTTAAACATATCCAACATTAGAGAATATTGAATTCTATTAGTATAAAAGCCTGAATTAGCCATGAAGTTTGATTCCCAGATTTTTTCAGAGAACCTCAGATTATTAAGAGAGCAGTCTATATGATCTCGTAAATCTACTACATGAGAACAAACACCATCCTCACGAACAATACGACGAAGTTCCTTCATAATATCCAAGAATTCTGAGCGTTTAACATGCTCTAAGACCGCTTGAGACCAAATGAAGTCAACCGAATTAGACTCTATGGATTTAAGCGAAGCTAGACCTGACGTTAAATAATCGGCGTTACATATTTCCATGATTGCCGACACAGAATCAGCTTTATCGATCCCAGCAGGTAATGGTAGATTTTTCTGGTTTAAAAAATCAGCCATCTGCTTATAAGGCTCAAGCTCTTGAATGGTATAATCTCCAGCATCCACTAGATAAGATTTCCCGCCACCAAAACTGTGACTTATAAGAGCAGAAAACAATGAATCTCCAGGCCCTAATTCTAAACTCACAAACTTTTCTGGCAGAGGTTTGTGCTGGGAAACCTGTTTAAAATGTCTTGAAAAAACATTATAGGCGTAATCTGGTACTTCCATTTTCCCATCATCAAACAAACTAATGGATTGCCAGAATTGATACGGAAGTGGTAATCGATAAATTACCATTTTTAATAGAACTTTAAACCACCAGGGCAGTTTTGTTTTAATCGTTTTAAAATTCATTATGCAAAATCTCAAATATTACAAGAGTTTTTGCCAAGTAAAATAATACGTATAAGAATGATTATATGTATTTGAGTGAATAATATGTCCTCTTCAAATTCAAATTAATTCTTAAGATATTTTAAACACAGATATTTTTTTATGTTGACGACAGAAAGTGAAACCATTGAACAACAAGCAAATCGACTTTTAGAAAAATCAATCATTTATTATCAAAACAAGCCTGTGGGAACGGTTGCAGCCACAGATTCCGAAAGAGAGGCTTTAAATTATGATCAGTGTTTTATTCGCGATTTTATTCCCGCAGCTTTAGTATTTCTAATTCAGGGTAAAACCGAGATTGTTTACAATTTTCTGATTGAAACCGTAGGGTTACAAAAACAAAAAAGACGAATCGATTGTTATCAACCTCCCACAGGCTTGATGCCAGCTAGTTTTAAGGTCGAATTTCAGGCAAACAGTCAATATCTACACGCTGACTTTGGTGATAAGGCAATTGGTAGGGTTACGCCCATTGATTCTTGCCTCTGGTGGGTTATTTTATTACGGGCTTATGTTAAAGCAACAGGAGACAAAGCCTTGGTACAAAGCGATAGTTTTCAAGAGGCTTTAACTTTTATTTTAGAAATTTGTCTAGGGCCACAATTTGAGATGACACCAACGCTACTTGTTCCCGATGGCGCGTGTATGGTTGATCGCCCGATGGGATTAAGTGGGCATCCTTTGGAAATACAGTCATTATTTTACGTTGCTCTTAGGGCTGCGCGAGAAATGCTCGTGAAAAATACTGAGGGACTAATCTTAATTGACAAGATTAATAACCGCTTGGGTAGCTTAGTATTTCATATACGGGATTATTACTGGCTTGATTTAAAAAAACTCAATCAAATTCATCGTTATCAAGCAGAACAATTTGGGGAGTCAGTAGTTAATAAATTTAATATCTATCCCGATTCAATTCCTTACTGGTTAACTGAATGGATGCCTGACCAAGGAGGTTACTTAGCAGGTAATTTAGGCCCAGGAAAAATGGATTTTCGCTTTTTTGCCCTGGGTAATTTAGTAGCGATTATGGGTTCTTTAACTACTGAACAGCAATCCCAAGATATTCTAACTCTGATCGAAAATCGTTGGTCAGATTTAGTCAGTCAAATGCCTCTAAAACTATGCTTTCCTGCTATTGATGGACTAAGTTGGAAAATTATTACTGGCTGCGATCCTAAAAATACCCCTTGGTCTTATCACAATGGGGGAAGTTGGCCCGTATTATTGTGGATGATGATGGCAGCTTGTCAAAAAATGGGGCGAGAAGATTTGGCAGATCGGGCTATGGCGATCGCCGAAATTCGTCTAATGAGTGATGAGTGGCCCGAATATTATGACGGTAAAAACGGGCGTTTGATCGGTAAATCCTCGCGCAAATTTCAAACCTGGACAATTGCTGGTTGGCTACTGGCAAAATTACTGAGAGAAAATCCTCATTGTCTTAATTATCTCTGTTTTGAAGAAGATACAGAAGCGATCGCCTGTACGATTTAACTGTCAATATTAGCTCCAAAAAAATAATCTTTCTCTAGTGTCTTAATAAAAGCGCGATCGCTCTTTACTAGGACTTTAGAACTACTGTTTTTATTCTGATTTAATAAATTTAGCCTAATTGATTAGCAAAAAATTTACTTTTTGTTCGTTAGATTACCAACAGCATATGTAAAAAAATCTTACTTAAGTAAATTAAATTGTTATCGGGGTTTTTTTTGTTTTAAACTGGAAAGTATATGAAATATACCTAAATTAAATCTTATTCGGGTTATCCCTTAGATAAATTGATGCTTATCGTCCAATCTTTATAAAAAATATTTGGTCGTAGTCATTACTGCGGGTTTATTCATTAAATTGTTATGGCTGAATCGCTGCCATAGCGGTAGATTATGCTGTGCAATTTAGCTATTAAATATATTTAAATTTTATAGGTAAAGATTAAATGGAATCTCATAGCAAGTACGTGAGAGATCGACTGTCGATATTCGTTGACGGCAATAATATGTTTTATGCTCAACAAAAAAACGGCTGGTTTTTTGACCCCAGAAGAGTACTGGAATACTTCACTAAAGATCCCACAGTAGTTTTAATTAACGCTTTTTGGTACACAGGCTTAAAAGATGCTCAAGATCAACGAGGCTTTCGCGATGCTCTGATTAGCTTGGGCTATACAGTCAGAACCAAAATTCTCAAGGAATACTACGATGATGCTTCGGGCCGCTATTCCCAAAAAGCCAACCTGGATATAGAAATTGTGGTTGATATGTTTAACACAGTTGAGCAATATGATCGCGTAATCTTATTTAGTGGTGACGGCGATTTTGAACGGGCGATCGAACTATTGCGTTCTAAAAGTACTCATATTACTGTGGTTTCTACAGAGGGGATGATCGCTAGAGAGTTACGTAATGCCACAGATCGTTATATAGATCTAAATGATGTTCGAGGCTATATAGAAAAAAGTGATTTTTAATTAATAAAAGCGATCGCTTGATTCATGCAAGAGGTCTATTCCTTGGCTGCTGAACAAAATCCATCTAAAGTAATTGTATTTAATTAAGTGAAGTTACTGAATTAAAAGAAAAAGAAAATTATTTATCGTTTTTTCCCTGTTTTCATTTACTAAAATAGTTGCCAAACTAGCAAATAAATGACGGAGATAGCTAGTCTTAAATAAGGAAAAATATGACAACTAAATTTTTTTACGGAAACAATAATCAAGATTCCCTAAAAGGCGATTATGGTGACAACTTTCTCTATGGAAGAGATGGCGACGATTTCCTTGATGGTAATTCAGAGGATGATTACTTATATGGAGGCTATCATAACGATTATCTTCAGGGAGATTTTGGTGATGATCATCTCTATGGTGGTTCAGGTCAAGATACTCTAACTGGAGGAAAAGGTGCAGATAAATTTGTCTTTACTAACTTAGATGCTGTTGACCTAATTACAGATTTCAACCTTCAGGAAGGTGACAAAATTGTTTTTGATAGCTTGGCTACAGGTATTGCAGAACCCAGACAATTAACCGTTAATCTTAGTCCTGATTTCAATAATTCTTCGGAAATAGGTATGATTACCAGTCTTTATGTTGATAATCAAAAGATTATGACCTTTGATGGTGCTGTTCCTGTTCGATCTGAACATTTTGAGTTTATTTAATTTTATAGTTGAAATAGAAGCAAAACTCAATACCAAAAAATTATTCTATGTTTGATGCTTTAGCAGAAAAATTAGATGATGCGTGGAAAAAACTGCGTGGTCAGAACAAAATAACCAAAACGAATATTCAAGATGCTCTTAAGGAAGTACGTCGCGCCCTTTTATCTGCCGATGTTAATCTTCAAGTTGTTAAAGCCTTTATTGCTGATGTCGAAACCAAGGCATTAGGAGAAGGTGTAATCTCTGGAGTTAACCCTGGTCAACAGTTTATCAAAATAGTCTACGATGAACTGGTCAAAGTCATGGGCGAAAGCAATGTTCCCCTTGCCCAAGCAGATCAGCCTCCTACGGTGATTTTGATGGCTGGGTTACAAGGTACAGGCAAAACCACCGCTACAGCTAAATTAGCTTTATATTTGCGTAAACAAAAGCGTTCTTGTCTGATGGTGGGGACAGACGTATATCGTCCCGCAGCGATCGATCAGTTACTGACTCTGGGTAAGCAAATTGATGTGCCTGTCTTTGAGATGGGAACAGATGCTAATCCTGTAGAAATTGCCCAGCAAGGAATTGCTAAGGGTAGAGAATTAGGAGTAGATACAGTCATTGTTGATACCGCGGGACGACTGCAAATAGACGACGAAATGATGGGGGAATTGTCCCGCATTAAAGAGATTATTCAGCCCGATGATACCTTGCTCGTAGTTGATGCGATGACAGGTCAGGAGGCAGCTAATTTAACTTATACTTTCCATGAGCAAATTGGGATTACAGGGGCAATTTTAACCAAGCTAGACGGCGATAGTCGTGGCGGTGCAGCCTTATCTGTCCGACAGGTATCAGGACAACCGATTAAATTTGTTGGGGTAGGAGAAAAAGTTGAAGCTTTAGAACCCTTTTATCCAGACCGACTAGCATCCCGTATTTTAAATATGGGAGATATCTTGACTTTGGTTGAAAAAGCTCAAGAAGAACTGGATTTGGCTGATGTCGAAAAGATGCAGTCTAAAATTATGGAGGCAAAGTTTGATTTTAATGACTTTGTGAAACAAATGCGCCTCCTCAAAAACATGGGATCTTTGGGAGGAGTCCTGAAGTTAATTCCTGGGATGGGCAAAATTAGCAGTGCTGATTTAGCTAAGGGGGAAACTCAGCTAAAACGGACTGAGTCGATGATCAATTCCATGACCAAAGATGAAAAAACCAATCCTGAATTATTAGCTCAATCTCCTGGTCGTCGTCGCCGAGTAGCTAAAGGCTCTGGTTTTGAAGAAAAAGACGTATCCAAATTAGTTCAAGACTTTACTAAAATGCGTTCGATGATGCAAAATATGGGTCGTGGAATGCCTGGAATGGGAATGCCTGGTATGGGTATGGGAATGCCTGGAATGGGAATGCCTGGTATGGGTGACTATCCAGGGCAGGGTAGTAGCAAAAAGAAAAAGAAAAAGAAAAAAGGCTTTGGAACGTTGTAAAATAATAGATTGTCTAAGTCGAGCTTAGAGAAAAAACAGATAGATAGATTACAATCGAAAAGGACAAATTTGAATAACCTATGATTAAATTACGTTTGAAACGTTTCGGCAAAAAAAGAGAAGTAAGCTATCGTATCGTCGCGATCGAAAGCAAAACTCGCAGAGATGGTCGCCCCATCGAAGAATTAGGTTTTTATAATCCCAGAACTGATGAGACTAGACTTAATGTTCCTGCTATCGTTAAAAGACTAGAACAAGGAGCGCAGCCTAGCCAAACTGTTAGCAATATTCTCAAAAAAGCTCAAGTTTTTGATCAAGTTCATGCCAAGTAAGACCGCATTATCGGACGATCAGTTGGCTACTAGTCCTAATTATGAAAGATTAGTACGCTTTCTGATCGAACCTTTTTTAAACGATCCTCAATCCCTATGTGTTAATTCTGAAGTCAATCAGAATAAAAAGAAGATTTGGCTACGAGTTGCTTTCGATAAAAGCGATCGCGGTAAAGTTTTTGGTCGTGGTGGCCGTAATATTCAAGCAATTAGAACTACTATTGAAACCGCAGCGATCGCTCATAACCAGTCGGTCTTTTTAGATATTTATGACGATGAGTCAAACCAAGCTGATGATTTTAGTAGTCGTGACCAAATGAATAATAATTCTAATTCTCGCAGAAGAAGAAGCAGCGGTAGCAAACCTGCTCCCAAAATTGCTAAAAAGTAATTTGGTGACTGGTCACTGATTACTGTTCACTGTTCACTGTAAAAGCCGTTGTTTACTAATTTGAATTGCTAATTCAATGGCGGATTTCATGCTACTGGCATTAGCTATCCCCCGACCTGCAATATCAAAAGCTGTACCGTGATCGGGGGAAGTACGAATAAATGGCAGTCCAATAGTAGTGTTGATCGCCTGCTCAAATGCCATTAATTTGACTGGGATCAGTCCTTGATCGTGGTACAGGGCGAGATAGGCATCAGCAGTATGCGGTTTAACCTTAAAATTGCCATACCAAGCTTGACCAGGTTTAACCCACATAGTATCAGGAGGAATTAGTCCCACTAGTGTTGCTTGGGGATAAGTAGTTTGGACTTTATGAAGCCAGTCTAAGAGCCAATCTTGTTCTTCTGTACCAAGTTGTCCTGCTTCACCACTATGGGGATTTAAACCTGCGATCGCAATTTCTGGCTGCTCAATACCAAAATCTTCTTTGAGACATTGAATTAATAAATCTAGCTTCAGCGACATTAGTTGAGGTGTTAAAGCCTGAGAAACTGACGCTAAAGGTATATGGGTAGTTGCCAATAAACTACGCAACATCCAACCTGTATGAGGCGACTGTCCCACAAACATCATCCCAAACTTACTTACCCCTGCTCTTTGAGCTAAGACTTCTGTTTGACCAGGATACTCATGTCCTGCTGCTTTCCAAAGAGATTTAGCAATGGGTGCTGTGACAATTCCTTGGAATTTGCCCTCAAGAGTTAGAGCGATCGCCTCTTCTAAACATTTAAAGCTAAAACCACCACTAGCAGCATCTCCTCTACCAAATGTTACTGCTCCATCTAGGGGAATATCTAAGACTGATAGAGTCTGAGGATCGACTAGCTCTTGTGGAGTTAAGGATGTATTTTGTAACAAGTGTTCATAAGTAGTTTGCAATAGATGACGATTACCAATGATCATCATCTGACATTTGGCTGTTAAAGAATGATCTGCCAAAGTCTTGAGAATAATTTCACCACCAATTCCCGCAGGATCACCCAGAGTAATAGCTAAAGAAGAAGTTTGAGACATAAGTATTTTATTAGAATTCTATCTCTAATAAATCTAAATGGAATAGTTTACAAGCATAACAACTTACAAGTGAGCAACTACCCCAAAGCTTGAAAATACAAGCACCGAATCCATCGATAAAATTAAGATAACATCTATCTTCTGACAGTTTTCAGCCGCTAGTTTTATATTCTACTAAGTAATAAGTTTCGATCTTTTTCAAGATTTCATAAATTATTAATAGAAAGCAAATCATGACTCAAATTTTTAACCGTTTGCCAGATAAATGCGGTCTACATATTCTCTGTAGCTATAAAAATATAACTCCAACCGCGCAAATTACTCGTATTACTAACATTCCTCATTGGTATTTTGAAAGAGTAGTTTTCCCTAGAGAATTGATTTTATTTGAAGCTTTACCCGAAGCCGTATTAGAAATTTATAGCACCGATGAAATGAGACTAAGTTTGAGCGATCGCTTTCTCTGCGATTGGCTGAAAGTCAACCGTACTAACTATGTGAATACTTGAAGATTGCAATTGTATGTTAGAGCCAACCAACATATTTAAAACACCTTCTATAGCCGTACCAAGTTAAGTTAGGACACATAGATTATCGGCTCGAAAGTAGCAAGTAGCAAGTAGCAAGTAGCAAATAGCAATTTTAAAAATGTCCTAACGTTAATGTGTATTGCTATAGATAAGGTTTTCTTTGTTTTTCTCAATCGGAAGTTCAGTTATAAACACTTTCTCACACTAACAAAAAAACTGCTCCAAAATATAGAGCAGTAAGTAGCAACAAACTATTTATCAATCTTCCAAATTTTAATTGCTATTTAATTTAAACAGAATAGTTGCAAAACTATTAAACTAAACCAATTTCTTCCGAAGTACGGTGTAATAAAGTAGCTTGACGGTTTAGATCTGCCTTTTCTCGTTTAATCGCTAACCAACGCGCACGTTCATCAATAGATGTAGCTTTTTGTCTTTCTGCTGGTGTACATACAGGTTGATTAGAGTATTTCACACCACGATAAGTCAGATTTAACCTAGGTTGAATAACTAAAGGGTGTTTTAAATTGTGGAATCGCCAATCTAAGCCTCGGTATTTTCCGCCAATTTCGCCTTCTTGAACGGCAAGAGTAGGTGGATTATAGTCGTAGTCAATACCGCGATAACGTAATTTCATAATATTCGCCTCCAATTGTAATTAGTAAATCGCGAGGCGCGTTCCTTCAGGATGTAGTCCCTACTTCCGTTTCTCTATAATCTTGCCAGAGAAATGAACGATTTTTTTGGTATCTGTTTATAGTATAAAACAAAGAAATTAAGAATAGCAGCTAATGTTTATTCGGTAAACTACACTTTTTGTGCTGGTTAACCTCGAAAGGTGGCAATACTTTTCAGATAAGCCTTTTGATTGATTGCTAAGGAGAGGAAAAAGGAAGAAGGATGAAGTTGCACAACCCCACCTTCGCCCCCATCAGTTAAAAATTCCAAATTCAATTCAAACTTCCTGCCTCCGCACTCCGTACTCGTGCCGACTCTCCTGAAGGGAGTGGAATTAAAGATTACAAGAGGGGACTTAAACCCCAAAAGCTCTAAGCTTTTGTTTGTTAAAACTGGCGAATTTCAGGTTTACCATCTTTGATTTCTCCTACTAGGACAATATCAGCAACACCGACAAATAAGCCATTTTCTAAGACCCCAGGCAAGTTATTGATGGTTTTTTCCATTTCCCCAGGATTTTCGATGTAGTCAAATTTGACATCAATGACTAAATTTCCTTGATCTGTCACCACTGGGCCTGCTTTTTTTACACCCATTCTTAATTCAGGTTTACCACCTAACTTTTCTAAACTCCGCATTACAGGGGCAATTGCCATGGGAATCACCTCTACGGGCAAAAGAAAAGTTGAACCCAGTTTATCAACCAATTTACCGCCATCTACCACGACAATAAATTCATTTGCCAAGGAGTCTACTACCTTCTCGCGAGTGTGGGCTGCACCACCACCTTTGATCAGATTTTTTTGCGGATCGACTTCGTCTGCGCCATCGATCGCAATGTCAATATGGTCAATAGCATCTAGGGTAACCAAGGGAATTTTAAATTTTTTAGCTAAAACTTCTGCTTGAAAAGAAGTAGGAACACCTACAATATTTTTAATTTCGCCTTTTGCCAAGCGATCGCCGATATACTCAATGGCATAAGCAGCAGTAGAACCAGATCCTAGTCCGACAATTGAGTCTGATTTAACACGGGCAGCAGCAGCTTTACCCACTTCTTGCTTCATGGTTTTGACAGGATCAGTCATTGGTTTAATCTCCCTAATATTGTCTTAATTATTTATCTCCGACTCATTGTCTCAGAATTTTCCCCCAAAATGCTAAAAAATTACGGTGTCCAATCACCCTTGAATTTTTGTAGAGTTATTGTCACCGCTTTAATAGTCTAGAACTTATGGATACAGAGTTAATTGTTAGCAGAAGCCAGCATTTCTTTTAGTTTAGCTAACTCGTCTGCCCAACGAGGATCGGGTTGAATACTAGTATTAGTCTGTTGTTGTTTTTGACTGTTGTTATTTGGTTTTTTACTGCGTTTGTTACCACTTTTACGTTTAGGAGGGTTACTGTTACTAGTACCTTCATGCGCAGTAGCACTTTCTTCCCCCTTAGAACGAGGTAGGGCTTTTTCAATTTTTAAAGGACTATCCATAAAGGATTGACCATTGTATTTCTCAATAAATTGATCGGCAACTTCATCACTCTCGACAGTAACAAAAGCAAACCCACGGCATTTTCCTGTTTTACGATCTTTGATGACTTTGGTAGTAACTTGTTGCCCTTCCTCAACAAACATATTTGCTAAGGCTTCGCGATCAACTTCTTCTTTAGGTAAGTTACCGACATATAAACGAATAGACATGAAACTATATCTCCCAAGCTAATTTTATTCACAATAGTGTGCAGAGCGAACGCTTTTCTGATGGCAACTACGCCAAAATATAATAAATTATCCAAAAGCTTTTTTATAGATGGATCTTTTGGCCAACTACTTTACTTTACACAACTATGAGCCATCTCAATACAAATACTTCCTCTAAACCTAGTTAGGTCGAGAGAAGTAAAATTGCACTTTGAAATGTACCAGTTATTTAATATGACGTTATTTTTGGATACTGCCACAGTAGCTTTCAAACATCTATTAACGCACAATGCCAATCAATTAAATTTAAAAAATTGAATCTTATTTTAAATTCTGCACTATTTTTAATTATTACAGACTGTTCACACTATTCATTCATTTATTCTACTTATTTATTAATTTTTTTTCATCAAACATTGCTAGTTAAATTCAACACTAGTCTTAAAATTATTGACAATTAGCTATCATAGGGCATATTACTCAAGGTAACCGTTGTCAATTAATTGTTACATTGAGTTATATTTAGAGTTGTAGAACTAGCAAAATAGGAGTACATATATATTATGTCTAATTTCATGGAACTCTCTTTAGAGCAAAAATTTAACATTCGCTCTTTTGAAACTCAGGTTCAAGCTATGAGTCACGAACAAGCTCAAGAATTTCTCGTCAAACTATACGAACAGATGTTGCTCAAAGACAATATGTATAAAGACTTTATTCGACATCAGTGGGGACTAGACTCTCCGCCTAAGTTCTAATAGTGTGATTGAGTTAGGTCATCTGACCTCCTTCTCTTGCAGGTTTTAGAGAAAACAAGCTGGGGATGTCGGGGTTAATGTCCAAGAAAAAGCTAAGAAAATTAAGATTATAGCGACTCCTGATCCCTATTTTTGCTACTGTAAAAAAAAGAGATTTGCCCTTAGCTTATATGTTTCAAAGTTGCCTAATCTGCACAGATTTTACCGATGGTTTATATCGTTTTATTGATTTCGTTCCTGATTTAGCTCAGTGTGGTTTACAAAAACTTGTCTTTTTCCACAGCGTTCCTATTTGGGAACAGGGAGAAATACCCAGAATAGATGAACAAAAAGTAGAACAGGCAAAGCAACGTCTCCACAAGGCTTTAGAACAAGCACCTCCACAATTAGATGTTCACGTAGAAGTCCTTTCAGGCAACCCTCTAGATACTATTCCCAGAGTCTTAAAAAAACATTCTATCGATGTCATCATGACAGGAACACCGATTAGAAGCTTGTTACAAGAAAAATTCTTTGGTAGCACTAGTGCTGGACTGGCGAAAATAACTAGTCAACCCCTCAATATTATTCGCCCTGAGCTACTTACGACCTATACAAATGAAGAACTAGCTTTGCGCTGTCAGCATCTCTGGCGTTATTTACTGATTCCTTATAATGATAGTCCAACTGCTCGCTACCTAATTGAAGAAATTAAAAAATATGCTCAAAATCGACCTCAGAATTCCCTCAAGGGGTGTATGTTGATCTCAGTTATTGATGATTCTGGTAAGAAGTCGATTCTAGCAGCAGAACGTAGTAAACAAGCTCAGGTTAAATTAAAGTCGGTCAAACAAGAGTTAGAAGCTTTAGATATTGCAGTTACTACTTTAGTCAAAACAGGTGATCCTTTACAGGAAATTGCTACTACTGCCTTAGATTTTGATATTAGCGCGATCGCTCTGGCTACAGATTATCGTAACAGTCTTTTACAGTGGACAGTTCGTAGTTTTGCTAATGATTTGATGCGTAGTAGTTGGTTTCCGATTTTGTTGTTTTCACCCAAGAAATAAGGGAAGTCAAGAAATTATAATAATAGCGCTCGCCAGGATAGACATAAGAACGAATTATTAATCTCGATGCCAAGAAACTTGAGGTTGAGTTGAGTCAGGAGATTGGGGTTTTAATTGCAGCATCATCCAGTTAATTAGCCCATATAAAAAGGGTAAGGCAAAACACAATGCTAAAGCGATCGCTGTCCAACGAAAAATAGCAGGTCTTTTATTGCCTTGAGTGGAATAGCCACAGCTAAGACAAATTTCTGTACCTTCCGCGTTTAAAGTACCGCAAACTTTACAAGGTTCTAAAGCCATAACTAAAGGTATGAAGGATAAAGGATGAGGGATGAGAAGTCAGAAGTCAGAAGTCAGAAGTCAGAAGTCAGAAGTCAGAAGTCAATACTTTTTATAATCGGTTTTTTAAAAACTACTTTTTTTCAATAACGTGGTTTAACCTAATGCGGAAGTAATAATTTCAGGGGTTACTTGCTCAGAAATAATGACTTTGCCGATAGTGGTTGGCAGAATGAAACGTACTTTGCCTGCTTTTACTTTTTTATCGCTTTTGATGACTTCTAAAATATCTTCTATTGCCAACTCTGTAGGGATTTCTGTTGGTAAACCAGTTTTGGTAATTAGGGCATTTTGACGTTGTGCTTCAGCTTCTGTCCATAAACCCATTTCTAGTGCAATTTTACCTGCTGCTACCATCCCGATCGCGACAGCTTCGCCGTGAACAAACTGTTTATAGTTAGTTAAGCTTTCTACCGCATGACCAATGGTATGTCCATAGTTGAGAATTGCCCGTAATCCTGATTCTTTTTCGTCTTGACTGACGACTTCTGCTTTTGCTTGACACGAACGAGTGATAATTGTTTCTAGAAGTTCATCACTGAGGTAGCCTAAATCGTCCAGGCGATGATCGCTATGTTCTAATTTAGTAAATAGATCTTCGTCCCAAATCACGCCATATTTAATTACTTCTGCCATACCTGCGCGCAATTCTCTGGGAGGAAGGGTTTTGAGTAAATTGGGATCGATCGCTACTAATTTTGGTTGATAAAACGCACCGATGAGATTCTTTCCTTGAGGATGGTTAACTCCTGTTTTACCACCGACAGAAGCATCGACGATCGCCAGTAAAGAGGTTGGCACTTGGACAAAATTAACACCCCGTAACCAAGTTGCTGCTGCAAAGCCAGTCATGTCACCGATCACTCCTCCACCCAAAGCTACAAACGTGGAAGAACGCTCTAGATGATTCGTTAAAGCGGTATCATATATTTGCTGAATGGATTGCAGATGTTTAGATTCTTCTCCAGCAGGAATTAAATGAGTACAGGTTTCAAACCCCGCATTGCCTAAAGATTGTAAACAGATATCACCATAATGATTAAAAATTTCGGGATTAGAAATAACTAACACCTTGCTGCCAAGCTTTAATTGTTTCATTTGGCTACCCAGTTGCGCTAAACTACCAGGAGCGATCGCGATATTGTAAGAGTCTTGAGGTAAATTGACGGTGATGTTGGGCATAGCAAAAAAGGTAGTAGGTAGTAGGTAGTAGGTAGTAGGTAAAAAGTAGCAAGTAGCAAGTAGTAAGAAGATTAATTACTCATTACTTATTACTACTTGCTCCGAAGCTCAAAGCTACGAACAGTATTATTTTCGGTTTTTTCCCTGAAATCAATAACGTTCATAATTTTAAGCATTTTATATTTAATTTTACTCAAGTTAAGTCATTGATGAATAAGGACTAATTTAACTTAAGCTTACTTAATAGGTAAATTTTTAACTAAGTTACAGTGAAGGCTAAATCTGATTTGATTTCATCGCCAATTAGTAAATTAATGCGGGGTTTTACTTTCAGTGGTTGGACAGTTTTGGTAGCAGCGATCGCTCTCATCATTGCTACTCCGATTTTATTTGTTTTTAGCAGTATTTTTACAAAATCTACCGCTATTTGGCAACATTTAGCTTCCACAGTTTTACCAGATTATATTTTTAATTCTTGCTTATTGATGCTGCTGGTAGGATTGGGAGTATGTCTGATTGGTGTGGGGACAGCGTGGTTGGTAACGATGTGTCGTTTTTGGGGAAGTCGCTGGCTAGAGTGGGGCTTACTCTTACCCTTGTCTGCGCCTGCCTATTTGCTAGCTTATGCTTATACGAATATGTTGGACTATTTTGGGCCAGTACAGGCAGGATTACGCAATCTTTTTGGTTGGACAAGCGTTGAGGACTATTGGTTTCCTGAGATTCGTTCTCTGTGGGGAGCAGCAGTTATGCTGTTGTTAGTGCTATATCCCTATGTATATTTATTAGCACGGGTGGCATTTTTAGAACAGTCGGTATGTACAATTGAGGCGAGTCGCTCTTTAGGTTGTAATCCCTGGCAAAGTTTTTTCACTGTGGCTTTACCTCTCGCTAGACCAGCAATTATGGCGGGTTTAGCTTTAGCGATGATGGAAACCCTCAATGACTTGGGGACTGTAGAGTATTTTGGGGTCAATACCTTTACTACAGGCATTTATCGTACCTGGTTAGGAATGGGAGAAAGATCGGCTGCTGCGCAATTGGCAGCTTTTTTAATGCTCTTTATTTTAATCTTAATTGTCTTAGAAAGGCGATCGCGTAATGCAGCCCAATATTACGAAAGTTCTAACTCTCTCAAAAAACTCACACCCTATCAATTAAAACCTGTACATAGCATTTTAGCGATCATTGCTTGTATTTTACCTCTGAGTTTAGGATTTATTGTTCCTGCTGTTTATTTATTACAGTTAACTATTAATAACTTAGATACAGCTTTTGACAGCGATTTTTGGGAATTAGCCTCTCATAGTTTTATTCTTGCTATGATTACGGCGATCGCAGCTATGGTAATTTCATTATTACTGGCTTATGGACAAAGATTGGAACCTAATTGGCTGATGAAAATGGCAGTCAGAATTTCTGCTATGGGTTACGCTATTCCTGGTTCAGTGATTGCGGTTGGAGTCTTAATTCCTGTAGCGCGATTAGATAATATTATTGATAGTTGGATGCGTGCTACCTTTGATATTTCTACAGGCTTATTACTCTCTGGAACGATCGCTTCCTTAATTTTTGCCTATTTAGTCCGCTTTTTAGCCGTAGCTTTTGGTTCGGTAGAATCGAGTCTGAATAAAATTTCTCCTCATTTAGATGATGCGTCTCGCAGTTTAGGCTATGGCTCAACCAGCACTCTCTGGAAGATTCATACTCCCCTAATGGCAGGAGGATTATTAACCTCAACGATGTTAGTTTTTGTCGATGTGATGAAAGAATTACCTGCCACTTTAGTGGTTCGTCCTTTTAACTTTGATACTCTGGGCATCAGAGTCTATCAATACGCCTCCGATGAACGATTAGCCGAGGCTGCTGCACCTGCTTTGGCTATTGTCTTAGTGGGAATTATTCCTGTGATTCTTTTAAGTTGGCGTATTACTCATTCGCGTTAATGTAAATTCGTCGAAATTGGTTGGGGGTGCAAGCCTTGCGCTCTATATCGCTATAATGACCAGTGACCAGTAATTAGTAATCAGTAATTAGTAATTAAAAAATAATGACAATTAACTTAAGCAAAGGACAAAGAATCTCCTTAGAAAAGGTAGCACCAGGACTAGTACAAATTTTTATAGGTTTAGGCTGGGATATAAATGTTACTGATACTGGTGGCGATTTTGATATCGACGCTTCGGTTTTTCTCTTAAACAATAATGAAAAGTTAATTTCCGAGCAACACTTTATTTTTTATAACAATCCCAATAGCCCCGATCCTGAACAATCTGTTCAACAAAGAGGAGATAATAGAACAGGTGCAGGAGAAGGTGACGACGAAATTATCGATGTTAATTTAAAAACTATTCCACCTGAAGTTGCTAAAATTGCGATCGCTGTAACTATCCACGAAGCCGAAAAACGTCATCAAAATTTTGGTCAGGTAAGCAATGCCTTTGTTCGTATCGTTAATTGCCAAAATGAAGAGGAAATCATCCGCTACGACCTTACTGAAGACTTTTCTGTCGAAACTGCTCTAATTATGGCAGAACTCTATCGTAAAGATGGTGAATGGCGTATGAATGCGGTTGGCGCAGGTTATGAAGGTGGATTACAAGCTTTGGTAGACAGGTATCAGTGAACAGTCATTAGTCATCAGTCATCAGTTAACAGTCATTAGTCATCAGTCATTAGTCATCAGTCATTAGTCATCAGTAATTAGTAATTAGTAATTAGTAATCAGTAATTAATAACCAATGGCAGTCAATCTTACTAAAGGACAACGAATATCTTTAGAAAAAGTAGCCCCAGGATTAAGTGATGTCTTTGTCGGCTTAGGTTGGGATACGAATATTACGGATACTGGACAGGATTTTGATATCGATTCGTCGATTTTTCTGTTGGATAGTACCGAAAAGTTAATTTCCGATCAGCACTTTATTTTTTATAACAATTTGGCTAGTCCTGATCCTCAAAAATCTGTAGAACATTTGGGAGACAATAGAACAGGTGTGGGAGAAGGAGATGACGAGGTAATCAAAATCCGTCTCAAACAAGTTCCCCCTGATGTTAATAAAATCGTGATCACCGTCACAATTCACGAGGCGGGGCAACGTCAACAAAACTTTGGTCAAGTACAAAATGCTTTTGTGAGAGTTGTCAATGCTCAAAATAAAGAGGAAGTAGTCCGCTACGATTTAACCGAAGATTTTTCCATCGAAACCGCCCTAATTATGGCAGAACTTTATCGTAAAGATGGCGAATGGCGAATTAACGCCGTGGGTGCAGGTTATCAGGGAGGATTACAAGCTTTAGTAGACAGGTATCAGTGACCAGTCATCAGTCATCAGTCATCAGTCATCAGTCATCAGTCATCAGTCA
>CAYMWC010000082.1:0-21209 GCA_964393695.1 uncultured Pleurocapsa sp. | reverse complement strand
TTTGCTTCCAAAGCAGGCACTGCTTAGTTTTCGATTACTGAATCGGTGTTCTAGCCACTCATCGATAACAACACCATAGAAAGATGCAGCTACCGTAATTTCAGATGAATATCTCGTCGCAGCATAAAATGCCATACTACCACCAAAACAAAAGCCTGTGACACCAATTCGATCTGGTTGTACATCTGTTCGCGATTTAAGATAAGTTAATACAGCTTGTATATCTTCTTCTTTCAAACTCGCGAAAATCCCTTGTAGCAATGCATCTGACTCGTTCATAAACCGAGGTATTAGTTCGATGCGATCGCAGTCTACTAAATCTTGACCTACTTGTTGCAAGACAAATGGCTCAACTGCTAAAATCCCAAACTCGCCTGAAGTATTCCAATGGCAACTATGAGCAATACCAGCAGGAATAACCGCAATATCACCTTGTGATCGTCTTTCTGCTTGCTTTTTACCATCTAATGATCGCTTCCCTAGTGCTGGTGTGTCGGCAACACTCAAGGCAATTACGTGCATATTGTGTTGATGTTCAAGTGTAGAAAACTTCGGCTGTTGATGAAGTTCTAGATGTATACTATCCCAGCCTGAACTAACTAGCGTCGGAGGATGCGGTACAAAATCATTGGATGCCCTAGTTTGTTTATAATCAAGAAGTTTAACAGTTGACCCTAAATTATTCATTCCTAACTGTCCTAACTGCCCTAATTACAACTATTAAATTGCTCAGAAGTTCTATTAGGACTACCAGCAGTAGGTTGAGCGGTAAGGCGTACTACGCCGTTTTTAATTTCAATACCCATAGCGGGATAAATTTTACCTTGAGATGTTTCAATTGGTTGGGGTTGGTTACTAGCTGCATTAGCGTTTACGGGACAAGGATTTAGGGCTGTTGTTTTCAGATTCGGGTTGGGTAAATCTTGAGCTACACCCAAAACATTGTCAACATCGACAATTGGAAGATTCAAATCAATTAGAGAAAAATTAGCCTCAGAATCAAAGACGATAATATTAGAACTAGTATTATCAGGAGTAGCGATCGCATTTTCGCCGTTGGAAAAAGCTTCGGAGTCTAGGTTATTAATACCGTTAGTGGTAGCAGCAGCCTTAAGAGTACCGAAATTGAAACTGTCTTCAACGTTAAAATCAATCTCTCCTGGGCGATCGCCAACTACATTGAAGCTAATATTACTGTTAGCAAAAGAATTAGCAGCAGCACTATTATCCGCCCTAGCTTCAGCAAAAACTGTATTTTCGGAACTTACACCAATAGAGGAATTGACATCTCCTACCGTTGCTTCTTGACTATTAATAGTAATCGTACCTCCACTACCAATATTTACGTTTTCTGAAGTTAGTGTTAAGCGCGAAATCGACCTCGATGGTCTTTCGGCAGTGGCGACTGTGGGATTATTTGCCAAGATTGTAGCTTGATTGTTGGAATTATTATTTACAAACACTGAAGAATTTAACGCACCTGTATTAATTTGTTCGCCAGCCTGTAAACTAATTTCTCCTCCCGATCCGAGATTAGCTTGAGAAATATTGAGAGTTATTTCGGAAACCGACAGGGTAATATTGGGAGTAGTTTCGACATTACTAGTAAGGCGATCGCTTGATGCAACATTGGAGTTGATATCTGCCGTAGTTAAGTTATTTCCTGCCTGAAGATTAATTCCTCCCCCATCGGCTGTATTGAGTTCTAATAAAGCAGCAATAATCGAAAAACTATCGAGGGAAACCGAGTCACTATTAATAGCGATCGCTGAACTAGAATTTAAATTCCCGACATTAATATTGTTACCTGCCTGTAAGTTGATTGCGCCCCCTGTACCAGCTTGTATATCAGCCTGGGGAACAGCAAAGATGTTGTTCGCTTCTTCAATAGTATCTACTTCGGTAATCAGGTTTAAATTTACCCTCGCAGCAGTATTAAAATTCCCCGTAGTAATATCTCCGATAGCTAGAAGAGCGATCGCGCCTCCGTTACCTGAAGTAATCGTAGTCTCAGGAAAGATTTGGAGGTTAGCGACTGTGGTTAATTGACTGTTGACTATCGAGGCTGTGTCAATGCCATTAGGAATATTGATATCATTACGAGAATCAACTGTGACATTCCCCCCATTACCCAGAGGGTTACTAGTATTAATTGCTGTAGCGGTAATATCTCCTCCAGCTAGGCTAGCATTAGGTTGATACTGATTAGTCAAAAATACTTCACCACCAGGATTACTAACTGTGCCGTTAATATTAATGTTGCTACCTGTAGCTGTGGCGTTAGTAGTAAATCCTGCCGTTATGCTGGGTGTACCGATCCCAATTGTACCTGCACGAATATCCAGAGTTGGTTCAGCATTACCATTAATATTGATCTGACTACCATCAGCAAGAGTAATTGTTTCTTGGAGTGAATTAGCGGTAGTATCCGTGCCTGTAATTTGAATATCACCATCGATAGTGACATTACCACCAGCCAAAATATGTAACGATGCCCCTTGATAACCAGCAAAACTCACATCACCTTGCGATCGCACTACAGGATCTTCAATACTAATTAAATTACCCAGACTCTTATCTAACTGTTCAATCCGAAAATTACCGCCACTATAATAATGAGCATCACCGTTAATGGGATTATTACTTCTTAAAATTAAATTCTTCCCTGAAAATAAACCACTATCGACATTATTTAAAATCGAAATATCAATAGCGCGATCGCCCTGAAGCAATAACTCATTACCTGCCGTCGTGATCGCAGGTTGGTTAACACTATCTCGTATCCTAATCTTATCCAATGCTTGCAGAGTCAAATTTTCCCCTGCTTGTAATTGTCCTTGGATATATAAATTATCAGCAGCTAAAGTCAAATCGCGATCGCTACTCAAATTGCCTGCATTACTAATATTTCCCGTAGTATCTCTCAGATTTAACCCAATTGGCGCATTAATCGTCAAAACTGGTTTAGCTAGATCAGTAGCACTAAATTCTGTCCCATCATCAAACAATAATCCCGTCGCAGTGCTACCCAAAAACGAACCACCAACATCTAATCGCGCATTTTCACCAAATATAATCCCCGCAGGATTAATCAAAAATAAATTTGCTGTACCATTTGCCCGAATCAAACCATCAATACTGGAAATATTTCCCCCTGTAACCCGCGAGAGAATATTATCTATATCTATTCCATTATTAAAAAACGCTTCATTACCCGTAGGGACAGAAAAATCCTGAAAACTGTGGAATAAATTATCCCCTGCCCTTTCTCCTCCCGTAATTTCCGCCACATTACCCTGTTGTTTGACTTCAGTAGGTAAACTACCATCAGGAGTAATTTGCGCCCTCGCGGAGGTAACAATGAGAGATAGACCTAGGGTATATAAACCAGCTTGAACTAAAGATAGTTTCATTAATCACTTGGCAAGCTACAGGAATGCTATTAATAAACCACACTATGACCCTGATGGCAATTGATCTTTACGATTAAATACAAATAAGATTTAGATTTAGAACGGGCGATCGCGATTATCTTTTATTATTACAAATTTCTCAAACCCAACCATCAGCTGATCGCCAATGTCAGTTTGATTAATAGTTTTGATTGCCCACAAATCATCTTACTTGCAATTTCTTTATTCTTATTAAAATATGCGATCGCTCCCTAATCTGAGAACTTTTCAAACCCCAGCAAGAAAAGGAATACAAATTTGTTTAGCTCTGCCTCATAATTTTATTATGCAGCATCAACAGCAGTTATTACCAGACTGGAATGTTCCCGTATCTCATCTCATTTTATTGTTACAACAGTCGGCAATTTCTCTAAGCGAATGCAACCCAAAAGTAGCTGCGGAAAAAAATAATTTAAGGACAAACTTTATAAGTTTTGGCTGTAATTTGATTGTTGCTTTACAAGCTCAAGGACATAAAGGCGATTTATTTGATCCTCGTACAGGTTATCCTCTATACACTTCCCAGGGAAAGCTAACCCTTGATGACAATGCAGTGGTCAAAGCTTTATTAAATTATCCTGTAGTTGGTTATCAAAATTGCTCTTTACTAACCCATCCAATTTGGAGTGATCATATCTACCCTGGGATCGTCGCGGTTTATGCTCCCCAAAAGCTAGTTGAGTCCTTACTTGAGCAAGAGATTATCAATCAAAAATGGACAATGGCAATTGATAGTTTTTAAATTATGTGAAATTTTATTGTATTTATACCAATGTTCTTTTTTATAGCATAAAGTGTTAGGATTCATATTGAGATAAAGATCGGCGATCCAGTTTGTATTCAGTATTGATAGGTTTTTCCATATAGTATTGATTTGGTTTTTTCCCGAAATTTTAGCTCTCTACATTCAACTTGCATTCAGGAGACATTACATTTATGTCAATTTACGTCGGTAACCTTAGCTATGAGGTTAGCCAAGAGGATTTAAGCGAAGTATTTTCAGAATACGGTAAAGTAAAACGAGTTCATCTGCCTACTGACCGTGAAACAGGTCGCAAACGCGGTTTCGGCTTTGTAGAAATGGAAACAGAAGCAGAAGAAGATAAAGCCATTGAAACTCTAGACGGAGCGGAATGGATGGGTCGCGAAATTAAAGTTAATAAAGCTAGACCTCGCGAAACTAAGAATAGTTTTAGTGGTAGTCGCCGTAGCGATCGCTTTTAAGCTCCAAAGCTAAATTGAATTACGCTTCTGGAGAGGAGCTAGATTTAGATTATTCTACTAGAAACTCCCAGAAGCGTTTTATTGTGTAATGAGGAATCTTAATATAAATGGCTAAACGTCGTAACGCGAAAAAAGAAAAAGCAGCTCGAAATAAACTCAATGCTCGTAAATTCCGTAAACAAACTAGCCGTTATGGAAATCGTGGCAGAAGAAATTACAATAGCGATAAACAAGAGACAACAGAAACAAACGAAACTTCTGAGTCTGCTACTTAACCAAACAATTTACAGGCTAATTTTTTACCCTAATTAGCTCTAGTGATGAAGTGTTATAACTTCACTCTGGAGCTATTTTTTTAACTAACTCTTCATTAACCAAAATAATAACGATTGACGTTAATAACATTTGGCGTTAATATCTATTTATGATTTCTTCGTTCAAGTGCAAAGAAACTGAGAAAATTTTTCATGGTAAATTTTCCCGCAAATTACCCCAAGATATTCAGAGGATAGCTGCACGAAAGTTAGAACAGTTAAATGCTGCTACTATTCTTGACACTCTACGTGTACCTCCTGGAAACAAGCTTGAAGCTCTAGCTGGCGATCGCCAAGGACAATATAGCATTAGGATTAATATTCAATGGCGAGTATGTTTTGTTTGGCGTGACGGAAATGCTTTTGACGTAGAAATAGTTGATTATCATTGAGATTAAGCTGATGACTAAACGTGACTTTCCACCCATACATCCTGGTGAAGTTTTATTAGAAGATTTTTTGAAACCAATGAGTATTAGTCAGTATTATTTAGCTCAGTCTATCGGAGTGCCACCACGTCGCATTAATGAAATTGTTCATGGTAAGCGGAGAATTACTGCGGATACTGCATTAAGACTAGGACGTTTTTTTGCAATGGAAGCACAATTTTGGATGAATCTTCAAGCCAGATATGATCTAGAAGTCGCACGAGAATCATTATCCGACAGATTACAAAAAGAAGTCAGAGTATATTTGACTTCTGGATAATTATGAGTCTGACCATAATCGACGACGTTGTTTACCTTTGAGACGTTGATGAGTATCTCGTAATAAATTGGGAATATCTAATTTTTCTGGACAGCGTGGTAAACAATCACCACAGTCAGTACAGCGATCGCCTTTGTTACCTGGAAACCAATGTCCTGCATTTTCCAGCATTCCATAGCGGTATTGTCCATATTCTTGCATTTGGTAAGCAACTGTTAAGTTACGTAATCTGAGAATTTCAGGGATATTAATTTGTTCAGGACAGGGAAGACATTGATAACATTGACGACAGAGATCGGTAGCTAAACTAGTTTCTAACTGTTGTTCTAGTTGCTTAAATATTGATTTTTCTGATTCGGTGAGAGGATAATCAGCGTTACTTACCTTAAGAGGTTCGAGTAATTCCTCTGGATTAGCTGCACCCACACTTAGGGTAGTAATACGGCGATCGCTCAAAAGAAAACGATAGTTTAATTCTAGGGGCGTAAAGGGAGAACATAAAGCCTTTAGTTTGGCTGAAGGGGTATATAGTCTACCCCCTTTATCAGCAGGAGAAATAATAAAAATCCCCATGTCTTTCTTAGTAGCCAGAGCGATCGCAGCTTGATTACGTTGCCAAAAGTAATAATAATGTAGGTTGACGAAATTAAATAAATCTGTATTGATAGTTGCTAAGATTAAATCCAAACTACCATGAGTAGAAAAGCCCAAGTGTCTGACTTTACCTTGCTTGATTGCTGCTTGTATAGGGGCAAGACAACCATTGGGATCAGTAAGCCACTGCAAATGTTCCCAGGTATTAATGCCGTGAATTGCCAGACAGTCAATATAATCTACTTGTAATCTATCTAGAGACTCATCAATCCAGCAACTCATTGACTGCCTATCTGGGGTAGGGGAGAGCTTGGTGGTTAGATAAATCTGATGACGAGGAATTTCCAGATCTCGTAATGCTTGTCCTACATATTGTTCACTTTGACCATAACCTCTGGCGGTTTCTAAATGGTTAATCCCCAGAGCGATCGCTTTTTGAATAGTTTGACGGCTATTTTGGGGAGAAGCCAAACAACGCATTGTCCCCAATGAAAAGACTGATAGCTCAAGATTAGTTTTTCCAAACCGTCTTAGATCCATTACTTTTTGTTCACATATTTAAAGACTTGATAATTTAGCAACTAGTGTTGCTCTTTATAGCCACTCTTTTTAATTAATTGCTCGGGACTTAAATTAGAAATAAAGGCTTTAAAAGCTTCCATTTCAGCATTATCAGCATCACGATCTACAGGAATTGAAGCATCAGCAACAACTTCTTCTAGTACCCAAATAGGACTGTCAGTACGTAAAGCGATCGCTACAGCATCGCTAGGACGACAATCAATTTCTTTTTTCATTCCTTTAAAATCGATACAAAGTACTGCATAGAAAATATCATCAGTAAGAGAGTGAATGATCACTCGCTCTAGAGTGATATTACAGTCATCTAAAATATTAGCAACTAAATCATGAGTTAACGGACGAGAGGGACTATGCCCTTCCAGAGCTTTGATAATTGCGTCAGCTTGATCTTGCCCAATAAAAATTGGTAACGCTCTACGCTCTGAGCTGTCTTTGAGTAGAATCATCGGACTGCGATTAGCAGCATTTAAAACAATGCCTGCAACTTTCATTTCAATCATGGTTTAGCCTCTGAAGTAATAAGATTGGCAGGAGTTAAGAGCTAAGACAAGTAATAGACAAGAAAATCTAAGTGTATCTACCCTTAAAATTAATTATGTTTATGTTTTAAGTGTTTTTCAACCATTTGAGGTGACAGGTACTCTGCCGTTGAACAGCAAAGCCTGCTGTCACCGCATTCTGGGGTCAAAAAACTAGAACGGAGTATTTTAAGTAATAATGTTAATCACAGTATGCCTCAGTTTTTTTCTGTTGCCTGTAGTGTTCAAAAAAAAAATAACAGTTAAGTTATCTATAGTTACAGAATTATCATAATGTTTACAGGTTTGATACAATCTTTAGGCTCAATTGAGAGTGATAACCAAAATACTTTTAAAATTTCGTTACTTGGCGAGCATTACAACTTGATTATGTCTGATTTAGCCATTGGTGATAGTGTAGCTGTAGATGGAGTTTGTCTGACGGTAGAAACTATTCAAGAAAAAGGTTTTGTTGCTACTGCTTCCCCTGAAACATTAGAAAGAACTACTGTAGGCGATCGCGATAACACTGCTAAATATGTTAACCTCGAAACTTCACTACGAATGGGTAGCAAAATTGGCGGACACTTTGTTACAGGACATATTGATGGTATTGGTTGTTTAGTTGAATCTGTACCAACAGATACCTCTTGGTTAGTTCGGTTTGGGATGCCTACAGGCATGAATGAACAATGGCAAGAGCGAATTGGTCGTTATTTGGTTGCTAAAGGTAGTATTGCGGTTAATGGTATTAGTTTGACCATCGCTGACTGCGCGGATGACGGTAGTTGGTTTACTGCTGCTGTAATTCCCCATACATACTCTGAAACTAATCTTAGTTATCTTCAACCAGGTAATTTAGTTAATCTCGAAAGTGACATTTTAGGCAAATATGTTGACCAATTAATTGCTCATCGTTTACCTACCGCTTCTCAACCAGAAACCATTAGCTTGTCATTTTTAGCTGAACACGGGTATTAAATTACAAATTAGAAAACCAATAAAACAAAAGCGATCGCAAAATAGCAGTATAGTTCGATTATCCTTTGGGTATTAGACCAAGTGATGTTTATGACCTGGTAGAAGTAGTAAGTTCTGTAGAATTCAACATTGAAGGCAACCCCCTAGAATCTTCCTTTATGGAGATTGTACGTCGAGTGAAACCAACTCAATGTACTCTAGTTCCTGATACTCCTGATACCTTTACTTCCGATATTGGTTGGGACTTAACTCAAGATTGCGATCGCCTACTGCCAATTATTCAAGAATTACAAAGTCTTGGTTGTCGGATTAGTTTGTTTATGGATGCTGATCTTGAACAGATTGGTCTTGTTCCTGCTACTGGTGCAGAGAGAATTGAACTCTATACCGAACCCTATGCCACAGCTTTTCGCGAAAATTCTAATTTAGAAGCTACTTGGCAACAATTTGCTGATGCAGCTAAAAAAGCTCAAGAATTGGGTTTGGGAGTTAATGCAGGACACGATCTAAATCTCGCTAATCTGGCTAAATTTTGTACTATTCCCAATATTCTAGAAGTATCTATCGGTCATGCCTTGACAGCCGAGGCTTTAGAAATGGGTTTTGCTCATACGGTGCAGCAGTATATAAGAATTCTCAAAGAGGAATAGCGATCGCCCTTTTAAAATCTGATTGTTATATTATTGGTATCTTTTCCCTTTATGCTCAATCCATCCTCCAACATGATTGCCATGAGGATCACGATGAGTCCAATGTATGACAACGCCTTGAGGATTCCACTCATATTCTCCATAAAACGCGATTAAATCGCCCTTTTGAAGTGAATTAATTCTGGGAGCTATATCGATATTATGAGCAATTAATAAAGTTTGTCCAGAACTCAGTTTAACGATAAATCGCTGATGTTTACTGCCATCAAAATCATCTGCCAGAATTTTGACAACAGTACCTTTCCCTTCTACTTGAACATTACTTCTTTGATTTTCAAAAGCACTTTTTAATACTTGTTCTTTACCAGGCGTTAATATCGATCCTGCAATAGCGATTGGTTGGTTTTGAATATATCCGTAGGTGCAAGTAATTAACACAATCAGAAGCAGTAATTTTCGCATAATATTGAATTAATTTAGTATTCAAACTGTACTATGCTAACTTTACTTTTCTCACATGAAAATCGCTGTGTCAGCGATCGCACTCTTCCTTAGCTAGCCTTTTATAGCAATACGGGGTTAGATTAGGACAAAATCAGCTAGAATTAGGGCGATAAGCCTTCGGCATGGCTTCGCTTACCGCTAAAAAAGAAAAATAATGCCTGCTCCGTATAGCTACGATTTAAGAAAAAAAGCCGTAAACGCCTACGACAGAGGTGAAAAGAAGATAGCTATTTGTCGGTTGATGAACATAAGTCGTAACACCTTAGACTTATGGCTGAAAAGAGAACAAAAAACAGGAGACTTTAAAGCGATTTAGCTAGTCTTTTACCTACTCTAATTATATGGGTAACGCTCTTACTCTAAAACCATCATCTTTAACTGAAATAATTGCTCCTGCGTTTAATTCTTCACTAAATTGAGACAATACATCATCTAAATATTCTTCAATGACTTCTCTACTTTCATTACCTAACCGAAATAACACCACACTGGGTAATACTGCACCACTTACTGCTAACAAGTAAGCAAAATCTAAGTCAACAGTTAAGATAATCCGTCCTTCCTCTCTAGCTTTAGCTAAAATTTCTCGATCTTCAAGTTTTTCTAGCCTCTCTTCCACCAAATGAACTGCATCATAACCTTCTCTTCTTAGCTTTTCCACTGTTCGAGGGGAAATTCCCGTATCAGCTAGAAATTTCATCCTACTGTTTCACTGATTTTAGGATAGTATTGTTCTCTGGCTAACCATGCACCATAAAGTAATGATTGTTGAATATCCTCAGTTTCTAAATAAGGATAATCTTCTATAATCTCCTCGGTGGTTTGGTCATTGGCTAATAAATTTAAAATTAAAGATACAGGGACACGCATTCCTCGGATACAGGCTTGTCCAGCCATAATTTTGGGATTAAAGGTGATTCGGTCTAAATTTTGCATTGATTGTATGTTGCTACCGATTATGATTTCAAAAAGATAAGCGATCGCGCTTCTGAAATCTGTTTATAGTATCAATCTTAAAATATTTGGATATTCTTATAAGTTGCGATCGCTTTTATGTGGCTAGTATTTCATTTAATCCGTAGACAATCTAAAGTATTTACAGCTAAGATGGTATCAATAAAAAGTTTCGACTAGGAAACTAAAAGTGAGTACCAATATCAGTATAAAAGACGCTTCCTTACAACTTCAAATTAGCGAACAGCGAGTTAGAACCCTTTGCAGACAAGGAAAAATAACTGCTGAAAAAATAGGAAGCACATGGATAGTCGCTCAAGAAAGTCTTAATAAATATGGACGACTATCATCCTATAGGGTAGCTGAGGATCGCCTATCTTATAATCTAAATATTCAAGAACAACAAAAACCGATCGCTTTAAGTTTTTTTTCTGGTGCAATGGGTTTGGATCTAGGAATTGAAAAAGCTGGATTCAATATTCGTCTTGCTTGTGAAGTAGATAAGTTTTGTAGACAAACAATCACTTTAAATAGACCAAATACTGCTTTATTAGGCGATATCAATAATTACGAACCAGATGATATTTTGAAGGCTGCAAGGCTTACAAGACAAGATGATATAGATCTAATTGTCGGAGGACCTCCATGCCAAGCATTTAGTACGGCTGGTAAAAGAAAAGCATTTCATGACGAGAGAGGAAATGTTTTTTTTAAATATCTCGATCTAGCATTATCTCTCAAGCCTAAATACTTTGTCATTGAAAATGTTAGAGGTTTGTTATCTTGCCAATTAAAACCTAGACTTCACGATCGAAGAAAGGGTGAATATTCAGAGCTTTCAGAAGATGAACTTAAAGGAGGCGCACTCAACTTTATCCTCAGCAAGCTAAACAAATTCGGTTATGCTTACTCTTTTAACTTATATAATGCAGCAAATTTTGGAACTCCTCAGACAAGAGAACGAATCATAATCATTTGCTCTAAAGATGGAAAAATACCGCCTTTTCTAACCCCAACTCATTCAGAAAATGGTGAGTATGGATTACCAAAGTGGAGAACATTAAAATCGTGCATTAAAAATATCAATAAACACAATCATCTAAACTTTCCAGAAAAACGTTTAAAATACTATAAAATACTCAAAGCTGGAGAAAACTGGCGTAATTTGCCAGAAGAATTACAAAAAGAGGCAATGGGTAAATCCTATTATTTAGGAGGCGGAAAAACAGGCTTTTTAAGGAGATTATCCTGGGATAAACCATCTCCTACCCTAGTAACACATCCAGCTATGCCTGCAACGGATTTGGCTCATCCTGAAGAAGATAGACCATTATCAATTCAAGAGTACAAACGAATACAAGAGTTTCCCGATAATTGGGTGCTTGCAGGTCCGCTCATTCAGCAATATAAACAAGTAGGTAATGCTGTGCCTGTTAGCCTGGGTTCAGCAGTAGGTAAGTTGATTATTAATTTAATCAATGATGTCGAGATAATTCAGTTTAATGAATTTAAGTTTTCTCGCTACAAAAATACAAATCATATAGATTGGGAAAAGCAATTTTTGGGACAACTAGAAAAACACAATAACATTTATCAACAACAAGAGCTTGTTTTTGAATGATTCTATTGCCAAAGTAAGGTTTTTTATTTATTCAATTTTGCTTTTTCTTCTTTTAGATATGTCTTAACAAAAGCAACAAAACCTGATTCTGACAAATTGCAACCCTGCATAAGTTCAGGTAAATTATCCCAGTTTGTCCCTCCTTTATTGGAAAATGAGCGAAACCATTTTTGAATTTCAGTTCCGTTACGTATTGCACTGCTAGATGAATTTTCAGTATTGTCTCTATTTTTAATTTGTAGAACTAACCACTTGCCATTTTTATCTTTGCTGATAAAGTCAATAGCTTTGATGAAATCACCACAACACCAATGCCAACCATGTTTCCGTAAAACAGAGTCCAAATATCTTTCAAGAAGCGCACCGACACAATTTTCAGCACACATAGAATGTTGGTGTTCTAATTTAATTTTTTCACATTGTTCGGCAGAATAACCATAAGACTGCTGCATGACAATACTTACCATTTCATCAGGTATTGTTCCAGGTTCAGCAGGAAAATCAGATCTCCTAAATCCATTAAAAAACTTTTTTGCAAGAGCCTTTAAGCCATTGTTATCAGTAACACTTGGTTTATTTTTAGATCTCCAAGATAATCTATCTGGATTATCGTATAAAAACCTGCAAATCTCAATAAATGCTATATCCAAGCCTTTTTCTTTTGGATTTTCAGCTACAAATTCGGCAACAGTATCTCTAACTAATTGTTCGTCAAAACTCATTGTTTATTTAGATAGAAATTTGAAATTTGCTTATCTTATTTAGACTGCACTATCCTAACTTCATTCACTTTAATTGAAAACTGCTCTTTCTTAAACTGCAACTTCAATAAATAATACACAGCAGGGACAAAATAAAGAGCCAGAAGAGTTGCACCACCTACACCACCAGCGATCGCAATTGCTAAGGGTTGCCAAAATTCACCACCAGAGAGAAGTAGAGGTATAAAGCCAATCATGGTTGTTAGGGTAGTAGTTAAGACATGACGAGTTGAGTGTAAGACTACCTGTTGGATAGCTTTGGGGTTGCCAGTTTTGGCGACTGGATGATGGGAAATAGCATCGAGAACGACAATGGAATCGTTGACAGCTACACCAATTAAACCAACTGTACCGATAATGGGATTGAAGCCAAAGGGATAACCAAATAGCCAAACTGAGAAGATACCTAAACCTCCTGACGCGATCGCAACTATGCCAATGATGGCTGCTAGTTGGAATGAACTCAGGGAAAGTACTAGAGTTGCGATCATGAGAATGATTAAAACTCCCACAGTCGAGACTAAACCACCTACTGCATCATTTTTTTCTTCCGCTTCGCCACCAAATTCATAACTATAGCCAGGGGGTAAGTTAAAGTTGTTGGCTGCTAATTTTGCTTGAAATTGACTTAAGATATCTGCTGGTAATACTCCTGCTGTTAGAAAACCTTGAATGGTATTTACTCTTTGTCCGTTGTAGTGACTAACTTGTGCTAATTCTGGTTGGACTTGAACTTTCCCCAAAGAATTAAGGGGAACAGTTGTTAAGGGTTGATTTTGATTACTATCACGACTGGGAGAAGTGGCGATTAAGTCCAAGGAAGAAATTTGAGAGAGGTTAGCGCGATCGCTATTTCCTAAACGTACTCGTACAGGTAGTTCTTCTGTTCCTTCTAAAACTGAACCACCAACTGCACCTTCTAAGGTAGTATCTAATTGTTGGGCGATGGTTGTACGGTCTAATCCTGCTAAACGGGCTTGTTCTTCATCTACTTGTAATTGTAGTTGGGGTCGGATTTCGTTTAAACTGGCGCGGGTATGGGTGACATCTGAGATTTGTACTAAAGTTTGTCTGGCTTGTTCTCCTAACTGTTGCAAGGTTTCTAAATTAGAACCATATATGCGCATTTCAATGGGTGCAGCAAAAGGAGGCCCTTGTTCTAGTTGTCTGACAATAGTTCTGGCTGTGGGAAAAGCTTGATCTAGTTCGGTTTGTAGCTTTTGGGTTAAGGAAGCAGAAGCAAGAGAATTTAATTGGACTAAAGCTTGAGCGTAATTGGCTTGTTGTTCTTTACCGTTAGTCAAATTGTAGTAGAAACGGGGAATACTTGTACCTAATAGCCAGTGAACGTCTTTTACTTCTCGATGATTAATTATTTGTTGGCGAATTTGTTTAATGAGAGTCTGAGTTTGCGTCAAAGAAGCCGAGGATGATAATTCTAGTTCTATTTGTAGTTGATCGCGATCGGCAGCAGGAAAGAATTGTTGTTCGAGATTACCAGCTTGAATAAAACCAATAATTGGAATTAATAAAGCCAGGAAGATTGATAAGACAGGTTGAACAAGTGTCCATTTTAAGCTGCGTTGATATATGCGAGTTAAAGCAGGAAAAGAAACACCGCTTTGCAACCATCTGTATGTATTGCTTTGCCCTCCAAGTTTGGGGGATTCAGGGGGCTTACGATCTAATAAAGCTGTTAAGGCAGGAATAATTGTTAAAGAAATAAATAGGGAACAAGAGACAGCTATGATCACGGTAACAGCGATCGCTCCAACAAATTCTCCCGTAGCCCCAGGTAACAGTGCAATAGGTAGGAAGGCGATAACAGTTGTGAGAGTTGAACTCAACAGAGGGATGGCTAAAGTCTTGACGCTATTAGTAATTGCAGTTTTGGCTTTAGTTTCTCGTCGCAGTTGATTTTGTACCTCATCGACCATAATGATTGCATTATCAATTAAGATACCCAGGGCGATAATTAAGCCTGTAATCGACATTTGATGAAGAGGAATATTAAACCAATTCATCCAACCCAAAACCATCAAAACCGATAGAGGTAAGGCTGTACCAACGATCAAAGCACTGCGCCAACCCATCATCACTACAGTTATGCCAAAGACTAACGCTGCACCGAATAAGAAATTAAGATTTAAATTATTGAGTCTTGCCTCAACATAACTACTTTGATCGAAAATAATTGGTAAACCAATACTACTAGGTAACTCAGATTGAAATTCAGCAATCTTTGGCTGTGCTGCTTTGCGCCATAAATCCAGTTTTTGTCCTGATTCAATATGAACTGCGATCGCGATACCAGGATAGCCATTAATTAAAGCCAGTTCGTTTGCAGGTTCGGTAATTCCTTTACGGATAGTTCCGATGTTTTGTAAGGTTACAAATTGACCGTTATTACCAAAACTAATGGGAATTTGTCTAATTCTGGCTAAAGTATCTAGTTCCCCTGCTACTTCTATTAATAAATTCTGTTCATTACCGCGTAATTGTCCAGCAGCAATCTTGCTATCACTTTGAGCAATTTGTTGGGATAATGATTGTACTGTCAGATTGTAACTAGCTAAAGCTTGGGGATTAATTTCGACGATAATTTCTTCATCAGGATCGCCCAAAAGTTCTACTTCTTCTGTTCCTGAAATACCTTCTAAACGTTCTTTTAAAACCTCTGCTTGTCGACGTAAAATTCCATAGTTAGGTTGATCATCTTGTTGCCAAGTTAAACCAGCGATTAAAGCATAAGCCTTAACCTTACCTTCTTCTAATTCTGGCTCAATAATATTAGCAGGTAATTCAGCTTGAACTTCATCGATTTTATTTCTAAGTCGCGACCAAACTGCATCTACTTCTTGTTTACTAACACTATCTTGTAAATCAATTTGAATAATTGAACTACCAGCCCGAGAAGTAGAACTATAGTGATTTATTTCTTCAATTTCTGTTAGTTTGTTTTCGATTTTTTCAGTAACTAAATTTTCAACTCTTTCGGCATCAGCACCAGGAAAAAAAGTTTTCACAATAGCAAAACGCGAAACCAATTCAGGGTCTTCTAATCTGGGTAAAGCAAAATAGGAAGAAATCCCCCAAACAGAGATTAAGATAATGGTGAGAATAAGTAAGCGAGTGTTGCGATAAAATAGAGTAAACATAGTAATTGTTGATTGTATTAAATACTAAAGTTATTTCAATAGACTATGACACCAGAAGAAATTAGAAATACCATTGAACAGATGTTGTCTGTTCAAAGAGAGATTCAAGAAAGCCAAATCAGAAATACAGACAATATAGCTAGGGTGGATCTTCAGATTCAGGAAAATGCACGACAGATTCAGGAAAACGTAGCATTGATTAGAAATAACGGAGAAGATATTCGTTCTTTGAAAGAGGATATTGGTACTTTGGTTGTAGAAATAGCTAAGTTAACCGTAGACCAACGAGAAAAGTTCAATCAATTTTATGGTTATCATCAATCTGCTGATTCAGATCGCTTAAACATAGTTGAGAGACTAATCAAGATGGAGCAAGAAATAATTCAAATTAAACGACAATTGGGTAATCAATCTTAGTTTACTTATTCCCTTAATAGTTTCAATAGGATTATTTGAAATAGCCCTGCTATTAAACAAATCGAAAGTGTCCTATTTTTGCTTGCCGTCTCAACATCGGAATGTACCTTGATAATGCGAGCCATCCGAGTCTATTTCTGTATCTGTCAGAATAATAAAATTGATCGACTAATTGAATGCTTGTATTCCAAGTTTCCATCTCCTTCAAATTTCTAATTCCCCATTTAAAAGAGGCATTTGTTTTTGATATGCCAGGATTAAGTTGACTATTTTGCGCCAGAAATTTTCCTATGGAATCAAAAATTATTTCCGAACTGGCAAAGTTATTTTTAAGCGCAATAATTAATTGTTTAACTTCTATTTCTGAGAAATACATCAATAACCCCTCGGCAATAAATAGAATTTTTCCTGATGTTATTTCTTTTATGTGTTGAATCCAGTCAAAGTCTAAAATAGAATAAGCTAGATATTGATATCGTTCGGATTCGCCAATCAAAGTATCCCAAACTGATTTAACTCTTGGTAGGTCTATACCAAACCAATTGATTAAACCATTATCTACGCGGAAAAATCTGGTAGATAATCCAGTTCCCAAACTAACAATTGTGGCATTAGGATTTTGACTAATAAAATTTTCAACAACTTCATCTATAATTGCAGTTCTAATAGCAATAATAGCTTGGTTTAATTGTGAATCAAATTTAGAAAAATTGTAATTGATACTGTTTACAATTTCAACTGATTTGTCATCTTTTATTAACCTGTCTTCTCTTTTAGTTTCCAGGCTTCTTAGGTAAACTGTAATTAAAAGAGTTTCTGATACTTCTTGTAACTCTGAGACATTAATAAGATTATTCATGCTTTTTACTCCTTTTTAGGATCTTGTTTATTTTGAAATTAGATTTCATGAATCTATTTAGAATTACAATTACACTCGAAATAAAGTAGTGTAACCAGTATGAAAGCCAAACTTTTGATAGAAAGAAAAAACTTGTTCATTGCCTGTAGCGACTATTAGTTTTTGTTCTAAAGCATTGTTTTCTTCCAGCCATTGCAAACTGGTTTGTAAAAGTTTTGTACCGAGATTATTGCCTTGATATTTATCTAAAACATATAAAGCTTCTACTTCGCCAATGCGATCGCTAGATAATGAAGTGATACAAAATCCAATTGGATCTTGAATATTGCTGATGTAAACTAACTGAATATGTAGTTTTCCGTAAATGGTTTTTGCTAATAACCCACCGTCGCGCTGACTTTGAAGATAAGCTGCAATACTATCAGCCATTTCTCCAGCATTTTGAATTTGATTTTCAATGAATAATTCCCAAAGATTTTGACAATATGGGAGCAATTCAACGCTTCCTACTTTAAACTGAAATGAATTCATTACTATGTTAACTATCTAGTTGTTTAAATTTACTCGTAATATATTTTCTGAAAGATTTAACTCAGATATCGATCTTCAATTACTTGTCCATAATCTAGTTTGATCAGGCGATCGCACTCCTCAAAATAGCGGTCATCATGACTAACAGCAATCACAGTTTTACCTCGACTTTTTAACTCAAGCAGTAGTTTCTTATAAAAGATTTCTTTAAATACAGGATCTTGATCCGATGCCCATTCATCAAAGACATATATTGGACGATCTTCTAAATAAGCAGTTAGCAATGCTAGTCTTTTACGCTGTCCTTGAGATAAATTCGTCGTAGATAAAACACCATCCTTAACTGTGACTTTATGTTCTATTTCCAGTAAGTTTAGATAATTCTGTATTTCTGTGGCACGATTTGATTCTATTCCCAACAGACGATCAAACAAATAGAAATCATAAAACACTACTGAAAACTGTTGTCGATACCATTCACGATTATCATCTTGTACAGGAAGATTATTTAACAAAATCTGACCACGATCGGGTGTGTATAATCCAGTAATCAACTTAACTAGAGTCGATTTACCACTACCATTACCACCAACAATAAAAACTATTTCTCCTGGTTTAAACTTGAGATTAATATTATCTAAAGTAAACTGATGTTCTTCTCTTTCTCCCCGATAAGCATGATTGATATCTAGTAATTCCAAACTCGTCCACTTAGTATCAAAATCAGACCCGCTAGGGAAATCAGGTTCTGTGATTTGTTCGGAAAGAGATAGTCCTAAAGACTCAATTTTTTCTAGTGAAATACTCGTTTTACTTATTTCTGGTAGCGTATTTAAAATTCCACGTAAAGGAGTAATTGCATATAAAAAAGTCAATGTATAGCTAGTCAAAACCTCATGAGGAATTGACATAATTCTAGTCAAACCAAGCAACAAAATACCCAGAGGAATAAAAAATAAACCCAATCCATAACCACCAGCGATCGCAAAAGCAATCATTCCCTGCATCCAATTGTGACGCACGCTTTCTGCTGTGGCTTTTAAGTCTTCTTGGAAAAAAGTATTACGTCTTTGACGGTGTAATTTTAATTCTTTAATACCTTGAGTAACTGTTTGAAAATGTTGGAATAAAATATCTTGTTCTGCTCTGGCAATTTTTAATCCCGATCTGCCTTTGTTAGCGATGTATTGATAACTAAAAATCCCCAAAATAATCATCGCCACAAATAAGAGAAACACTGGAAAAGATAGCCAATATAAATAAACTAAACATCCTAAAACCAAGGAAATGTTAACTCCCATACCTGAGATGGCAATGGAAGAACCAGCAATAGTATTAACATCTTCCGTAATAGCAGCTAATAATTTTGGTGCGCCTAAAGTTTCTAGTTGGCTTAAAGGACAGGCTAAAATACGTTGAGTTAAATCCAAACGAAGATTATAAATAACATCTTGAGCTAGTTGAGTTAGTAGCATCCAAGATATAGCTGACGAGATCATTAGCAACAAACACAAACCAATAAAACTTACTACTATTCCAGTCGATATTTGTTCTAGGTTTTGTAAAATATAATTGATCAGTGCAATTAAACCTGCACTACTAACACCAGTAAAGATACTCGCGATCGCTCCTAGAACAAAAAGTTTTCCTGATTTCTGAAATAAAAGACGGATAATTTTCATAAAAAATAGTTTTATTTGTTCTAGAAAACTCAAGTTATGGATTGCTAAATTTTATAGAGTAATCAATAATTTCCACGATGAGTTAATTATTAGTCCATACTAACCAATTGACCAGGAACGAGTCTCTGTGTACCATCGGTAACGATCGCATCACCTGCTTTTAATGTTCCTCTAACTAAAACTTTTTCCCCGTTGGTTTCTAATACTTCTAATAATCTGCGTTCGACTCGCTGGGAATTATTACTATCTGTTGCCACTACAGCATAACAAGACCATAAACCGCGATCGCTTTTGACTAAAGCGGTGACTGGTAGCCAATAGCCTTCGGTAGCAACGGTTTGAGTGATCGGTAAGCGAGCAATTTGCTGGGGGGAGACTGGTGCGTTTGCTGCTAGTTTTAAGATCACTGTACGAGTACGGGTAGCTGGATCGACTTCGGGTAAGATTGACTTAATTTGGGCAGGATAGGTTTTTCCGCTAATTTCTACGGCTTGCTGACTACCAGATGATAACTTTGCAGCCAGATCCACAGGGACACCTATTTTTACTTCTGGTTGGCTATCTCCCACTAAACGAATAATTGGCTTACCTGTCTCAACTACCGTCCCTTGATCAAAATAACGCAGAGCGATCGCACCTGAAAAGGGAGCTTTGATCGTACTTTTGGCGATCGTAATTTCTAAATCAGTAATTTGCGCCGATAATTGCTCTACTGCTGCTTTTTGTGCTGCTACTTGTTCATAACGAGTCCCATTCTGCAATTCGTCTAGATTACTTTGAGCATTAGCTAAACGTTCTGATAAAGCTTGGGAATTAAAAGCAACTTCATCTAATTGTTCCTGAGAAATTGCACCTTCAGCATAAAGATATTCTCGGCGATCGCTCTTTAACTGTTCTAATTCTAATTGTTTCTCTAAATCCCTCACACTTGCTTGTGCTGCTGCAATCTGTTCACTCCTCGCACCGTTTTGCAGTTCTGCTAGTTTAGCTGCTGCTTGTGCTTTTTGAGCAATCAAAGACTGACGTTGTGCTGCTAAATTACTCGTATCTAACTTTGCAAGTATATCTCCTGCCTGAACGCGATCGCCTTCATCTACTAAAATTTGTATTAATTTACCGCCACGCTCAAAACCAATTTCACTTGTCTGCATTGCCACTACCTCACCAGTATAGTTTTGTAAGGTTTGATAGCTTTTAGCTAACTGAACCTTGGTTGTTTGAACGGGAAGTGGTTTGCTGTGAGTTGGTGTTTGTGTCAGCATTGAATTGCGATTTAGCTCGATTTTACCAATTCCCACACCCGTCAACAGAATAATTAAACTCGCTAATACTATCTGCCATCTTTTTAGTTGAAGAGAATTTTTATTTCTTAGAGATAACGTAGATTCCTCTACCTGAGAGGATTGTTCTTGTTTCAGTTCTGGTATCGATTGCTGATTCATGACTTTAGACCAGATTATGAGGGTAATTTGATATACAAAATATTGTACTCAACTTATTGTTTATATAATTATTGTACTCAATTTGTTGAGTATGTCAACCAGTCGAATAAACATAGACAATTTACTTGTGCAAATCCTGTTTGAATAAACTTCTCTAGAAATAAGAGATAATGGCAAAAAACACAGTCTAAAATTACTTGAGTAATACTAAATCCGATTGTCAAAACCCACTTTTAAATTAAGTGATAGTTAACCAA
>CAYMWC010000081.1:0-21519 GCA_964393695.1 uncultured Pleurocapsa sp. | reverse complement strand
TGGTTTGACCAGTATTTCTTTTGTACTTCATCTGTGGGGCTGATGAATGTGGGTTAGATGTTTTACCCAGAATTGAATTAATACGTCAAGCTGGTTTGAATTTTAATGATATTGACTATTTTGTTTTTCACGCACCACAAGCTTTATTTAACAAAGAAACTTTAAATATCTTGGGGATTCCCTCAGAAAAAATTATCGATACTAAAGATTATCCCCATATTCAAGCAAGTAAACTGATAGTACCGTCAATAGTTGGTGGATATAGAGGTACTAAGTGGTCTATTAACTTTTTAAAAAGTAATTTTTTAGCTTCAGAAAATAAAAATAGCTTTGACTGTGAGCGAATTTATATTAGTCGCAGAAAAGCTACTAGACGCAGGATAGCTAATGAAAAAGAAGTGTTTAATATTCTCCAACAACATGATTTTAAAGAAGTTATGTTAGAAGATTTATCTGTTAGCAAACAAGCTGAAGTATTTTTTAATGCTAGAATTATTTTTGCTCCTCATGGAGGTGGGTTAACTAATATTGTCTTTTCCCAAGCAGCCACTAAACTTATAGAAGCTTTTGCTCCTGATTATATTAATCCAGTATACTGGCAGATTAGTAGCCAATGTAATTTAGATTATTATTATTTAATAGGTGAAAATTCGGCAGCTTCCGATGATTGCAGCAATGATGGGGCGAAAGATATATTACTCAACATAGATGATTTAAAACAACTTCTAGTAATAGTTTTTAATAGCTAAATAACCTTTGGAATTTGACACAATAGTTACTCGAAATTTGTTTTGAGTTTGACCAAATTGGCTAAAATCATAATTACTCTTGGGAATTAGTTGACCTACCTGCGAAATATCCGTTCTACATGGCTGGGTTTCCCAGCCGAAGCATCGTGCGCTTTTGCCTGCCTCAACCAAGAAATTAATTTTGAGTGACTACTTATTAGCATTGATTTTTGTTTAAAAAACAGTCTCTAAAGTAAAGATAGAACCTGTTGTACTCCAAACATTTCTACGATTTTTTTTCTTTTTCTAGGGAAATGCTTTGTTCTTTGATTAAGATAAGCAAAATATTGCTTTTGATGGGAAAAAGTTGTTAATATCAACTTATTAAATCCAATTAATACAGGTTTCAGAATAGTATTTCGCTGATTATAATATTTATTAATACCTTCATTAACTCCTGGCCAGAATGGATTAAAATAGTCATCTACGATTACAATTCCGCCACTGCATATAAGTCTTTCTGCAAAAAGAGTATCTTCATAAGCGTGTTCTACAGTATGTCCACCATCCACACTAATTATTCGGTATAGGTTTTGATTTAATTCATAGATTTTATTGAAGCTTTTACTAACTATAGTAGAGTCTCCCTGTATAATCATGGCTTTTTCACGGTTTTGAGCATATTTATTGAGGTTATCTTCAAATATTTCTCGATCGCCATAACCTGAATTGTCTATGTTTAGATTTTGTTCTTTAAAAACATCAATTGCTACGGAATACTCATCAGTTCTAGATAAACTATTTAAACCAAGAAAAAACTTGCCGTGATGGACACCAATTTCCATTATATTTCCTTTAATTTCTTGCTCTAGTTGGAACTGAGCAATATATTCTAATATTTCCCAAATACCCTCGTTAACCCAACCTTCTACTTGTTTGCTGTTTTTGGTTGTGTACTCTTGAAACGTTTCTAGGGATAAGGAATGTGTGTTGTTCATTTTTTTTTAGTGGATTATTGTTGAATATCTAGCAAAAAAATTGTAGATTTAATTATCAATATTATCAATCAAAATAATATTGTCAATATAAATTACTTCCAGTTATAAAATCATAAATTATATATAGCAATATCATAAATTATATATAGCAATACATATTTATGTTAGGACATTTTAAAAACTGTTATTTGCCATTTGTTTATATATTTTTCTGAGTTGCGTGTTCAATATTATTAATGGAATTGAAAAATAGACATTGCTTGCCAATCATCTAAATTTATTAAAGAATATACGTTAAATTCTTCTTCGTGTTTACTTGCTAAATTGCTAAAATTTTGTAACCATATCAATAATATTTCTGTTGAACACAGAGAGGTGGAAATTTTGGATTTTTCTAACAAATAAGTCATTTTTTTGAAATCATGATGACGATAAGCTTGCCATGCTTCTTTTACTGTTAAATCGAACTCAATTTCCTGGTGTTGTTCAAGTTCATTAAAATGTTGTTCTCTTAATCCCAACTTAACTTCAATATATTTTTCTGCTCTAGATAGCTGATAATTAACATTAGCAAGCTCCATTTTTTTTTGATTAAATAGTTGTTCAGGTACAGAGTGTTGAAGCTGTTCTAACATCTTAAAAGTTTCGTGCAACTCTGATTGCATAAGCTGCTGAGTTCTAGATCTAAATAAAGTTTCGATATTGCGATTAGCAATTTTATACTCAGAAGAATATAGCATTTTGGCTCTTAACATCTGATTGTCAAGTGCATTTTTTAACCCTAAATTTTTTCGAGATGCTTGGTTAGGATGTACTCTAAACCTGACTAATCTTGGCTCGCAAAAGCCGATTTTATAGTTACACATGATGCGAAACCACATATCCATATCTAAAGTTTGATGTAGTTCTTCATCAAATAATCCTATTCCATCAAATACAGATTTTTTGATTAGGACATTACTGGGTTCTCCTATTTTATTCAAAGGAGAGATGAAAAACTGGGGATCGGATAATAATTCAGTTCCCCACTGTATCTGTTGTAAATTTGACCAAAAAGTATGCACATCTTGACCATGCTGATGCACTTGAATGCACCCTTGATCGTTTTCTGCACCTTGAGCTAAAAAAACCTCTCTGGAAGAAAATACCAAACCGATATGAGCATCTGTCTCCGCCAGTTTTACCATGTCTTCCACACATTTAGGAAGCATCAAATCATCTTGAAAGATAAACTTGATATACTTGCCACGAGATTTGGCGATCGCAAAATTCCAGTTTCTTCCAATACCGTATTGTTCATGCTCAAATATTTTAAAATTTACAGGAGATTTTTTCTGATATTCTTGAGCAATTTTGATAGTTTCATCTTGGGAATTATCGTCTGAAATGATAATTTCAAAATTTTGATAAGATTGAGCAAATATGCTTTCTAGAGTTTCTGAGAGGTACTCGGCTCCATTATATGTTGGAATACAAATGCTAACTAGTGGAAGATTGTTATCTGGTATCTGCATCTATTTATGTATTTAGTCAAAAACTACAAAAACGACCCCTATCTGATTATTGAGTCAATGATAATCTATATTAAAAACTTTGAGTAGCAAATTCGGCTATTTATTCAAATTTCTCTTTTATCTACTAAATAAAAGCTAATAACTAACAGCTATAAGCAGTAATATCATGTGCGTCATAACTTAAATCAGCAATATCCTTTATTTTGATGATGATTCTAAACCAGGTCGAGGGATTGATAGTGACTTTTGTTTATTTAACTAGCGCAGCCAAAAACCACCTAGAACTGCCACAATTAGACAAATCCAACCTGTGAGAGATTTTAGTAGTAAAAAGCCCCCGATCGCTAACTTTCTCTAACTGATTATGGTTAAATAAAATAGCTACATAATTGTAGTTATACTTAAGATGTAATGTGAGAAAAAATTGCGCTGGACATGGAACGAAGCCAAAAATAGAGCAAACAAGCAAAAACATGGTCTTAGTTTTGAGACGGCACGGCTTGTGTTTAACGATCCTCTATCAGTCAGTCGCTGCGATCAATACCCTGACGAAGAACGCTGGCAAACTATTGGTTTTATTAATGGTGTAATTGTTTTTGTAGTACACACATATCCTACATACGAGCAAGAAAGCGAAGAAGAAATAGGACGAATCATCAGTGCGCGTAAAGCAACAAAATATGAGCGGAGAATCTATGAACAAGGAGAGTTTTAACCATCTGACTACCGAACAAAAGGAGGAACTTCAAGCTTTAGCTGCTTTACCAGAAGAGCAGATTGACATAGATGATCTACCTGAAGTACGAGACTGGAGTGGTGGCAAACGTGGAATGTTTTACCATCCTGTCAAACAGAAAATTACTCTGAACATCGATGCTGATATTTTAGAGTGGTTTAAGGCGAGTCAACCACAAGAAGAGGGCTATCAAACTATTATTAATCAGGCTTTGCGAGAATATGTCAGAAAGCATCAGCCATAGCTGGCAAAATTTGATATGGGTTCATTACATCTAAGAATTCCTGCAAGATTTTGAAGATTTGATTAAAACTAAAAACTAAAAACTAATAACTAATAACTTTGTAATAAATTATGGAATCAATTGTTTACCCTGTCTAAATCCAGTTTGAACTCGCCAGAGATTAGCGTAAACTCCATCTAAAGATACTAAATCCTCGTGAGTTCCCTGTTCGATTATTTGACCGTATTCCATCACATATATACAGTCAGAATGTCTGATGGTTGAAAGACGGTGAGCGATCGCGATTGTAGTTCTATTTTGGGTGATTTTTTCTAAAGAACGAGCTATTGCTGCTTCGGTTTCGTTATCTACGGCGGAAGTTGCCTCGTCTAAGATTAAAATTGGTGGATCTTTTAATATGGCTCTAGCGATCGCAATGCGTTGTTTTTGTCCTCCTGAAAGTTTTTGTCCTCGTTCACCGACAATGGTATCGTAACCTTCAGGTAATTCTTGGATAAATTGCTCGGCTTCGGCGATTTTGGCTGCTGCAATCACTTGACTCAAACTAGCATCGGGAGAACCATAACTAATATTGTCTCGCACCGTACCATGAAATAAAAAGACATCCTGGCTAACTAAACCAATACCACGACGTAAATCCCACAGCACAATATCTTTGATGTCTTGACCATCGAGAGTAATTATTCCTGACTGCACCTCGTATAAGCGTAACAATAATTTAACCAAAGTACTTTTACCCGAACCTGTAGCACCAACAATAGCGATCGTTTTACCTGCGGGAATATGCAACGAAAGATTTTTAATTACAGGCTGTCTTTGATGATAGGCAAAGGTAATATCCTTTAAACTTACTTCCCCTTGTATATCTGACACTGGTAGAGCAATATCTCCAGGATGAATAGCGATCGCAGTGTCCAACAAATTCATCACACGCACAATAGAAGCCATCGCTCTTTGATAGAGGTCAAAAGTTTGCCCCAAATGAGTCAAAGGCCATAATAATCTTTGAGTTAAAAACACCAAAACACTATAAGTACCTACTGCTAATGTTCCCGATGCAGCTTGCATTCCACCATACAAAAGAATAGCGGTAAAGCCAGCCAAAATTACCACCCGAATTAGGGGAATAAAGGCAGCAGAAAGGGCGATCGCTCTGTAATTACTCTCTCTATAGGCTTGGCTATCTTGTCTTAAACGCTCTAGCTCGTAATTTTCAGTTGTAAAGCTTTTAATTGTCGTAATTCCACTGAGATTATTGGCTAATCTAGAATTAAGTATGCTTACTTTTTCCCGTACATCTGCATATCTGGGAGTAAGCCATTTTTGAAATACCACCGAAGCCCAAATAATAATCGGAATGGGCAAAATTGTCATCCAACCAATATCAGGAGTCATAATTAAAAATGCACCACCAATAACCACTACTGTAGTAATTACGTGGATAATGTCATTCGCACCAACATCCAGAAATCTCTCTAGCTGGTTGATATCGTCATTGAGAATCGACAATAATGCCCCTGTGCTTTGCTCTTCAAAATAAGCCAACTCTAAATCTTGAACATGACTATAAGCATCTAAACGCAAATCATGTTCCATATCCTGTGCCAGATTACGCCATAACCTTTGATAAGCATATTCAAACACCGATTCCAAACCCCAAATTACTGCCGATAGCAAAGATAAGATTACCAATTGCATAAAAATATCAGTAATTCCCCAACGAGCTATCAGCGAATCTTCCTTCTTTACCACTACATCTACCGCAGCACCGATAATCGCAGGAGGTGCAAGATCAAAAAGTTTGTTGAGAATTGAGCAAATTACCGCTTGCCAAACATTAACGCGATACTTGCTGCCATATCGTAGCAGTCGGGATAAAGGATGTTGTGATGTTGCAGTTTTATTTGAGGTCATGCTTAACTTTTGACGCTATTTGACTGATGCCTGAAAATCTACACTAACGATCATTATTACGTGAATTCAAGAGAAAATGACCTACCTTTCCAGTGTACCGATAACTATTTGTCTACTTGCCAAAAATACCCAACTCAATAGCGATCGCTGTTTCGATCCTCGGTAGATAAATATCTTCTAGCACCCCTAATTTAGAAACCAAACGACTATAATGAGCAACTCGCATCTGACTAAAATTTAGTCCTCTCTGACGGTCTAAACCATTTTGCGAAGAGGGATTAATATTAACTACAAATGGATAAGATTTTGGTTCAAGCAAAGGGACAACCATCGTAATATCACTATATTGATTACCTATATCATTTTGCAGTATTAAACAAGGTCTAGTTTTTTTAGCTTCATTACCCCTTGCAGGATCAAGTTTTATCCACCAAATCTCAAGGCGACGATAATCAGGCTTCTTCATCTAAACCATCTCCAATCGTTGAATCCCACAATTCAAATTCCGACCAGAAATCAGGATCGTTATTTTGATCAATATATGCAGCTTTAAGATCAGCCTTGAGCTTTTCTTGTTGGGCTTTAATCAACAAATCATTAATCGTTTTACTGCGATTATTCCCCTGAGAATCAATAAAACTAACAATATCATCGTCCAAAGTAATTGATATTTTGGTAGTCATACTATTTTAAAGATAGTTTTATCTTACTATATTATCTTACCATACTAGACAATTGGTTTTTAGACAGTTACGCCCTGACGTAAAAGTGGGCATTGCCCACCCTACATTTGGCTTGTTGGATTATAAAATTAATCAGGCGATTCTGCGCCAATAACTTTTTCACCTCGTTTTTCTTTCTCTGCTAATTCTAAATTTAACTTTAAAAGTTTTGCCAAAATATCATCATCAGCTTTAAAATTATAAGCTTGCATGACTAATTTATCTAACTCTTGATGTAGCTGATAAAGTTGACTAGCTGATTCATGAAAGTAAGCGTTATAAAGTTGTGTAATTCCCCATTGTTTCTTTGACATTTGTTGGGTTCGATATTGATGCAATTCAATGGTTTTATTACGAATTTGTTCCGTAGGGGCGTTTCGCGAAACGCCCTTACAAGGATTTTGTGGAAAAGGGAAAGTTTCAAAACAAGTTTGATGTGTATAGGCTATATCTGCTTTTAAAGTAGATTTTTGTGCGTTCATCCAAACACGATGAACATTAGATGTAAGAATTCCGAGAACATAATAATCTTCTGAAGCAATAACTACTGATTTATCTCCAGGTAGCCAGTTAAGAGGTGCAGGAATAAAAATAGCCCATTTAGAAACTCTTGGTACTGTAAAATAATAAGATAAAGGTGCGATCGCTTGTCTCATTGATAAAGCATTTACACCATGTTTCCACCAATTCAATCTTCTACTATTACTACGATTTTTCTCTCTTTCTGGTTTTATATAAATTTTGATATGTTCAAAAGGTAATTTATAATCACTTACTTCTTCTAATGATAAATTAGCCAAATCAATAATCCATCTATCGGGTTTTCCGTTAGTATTTTGTGCTAAATTATGACCCATTGAAAATAGTTTTAAAACTTCTTGGTTTTTTTGATCATTATTAACCCATTCCTTTAGCTACAATAATCAACATCTTTAACATCAGGAAATTTTTTAAATACTCGCTCAATATATTCATCTCCTAAATTTAATCTCATATGTTTACCACCTAAAAACGGCGGATTACCGATGATTGCGTCTGCTCTTACCCACTCGTTAAATAAAGCATCTTGACAGACAATATTATTATCCAAAGTATCAAGAGGTAATTCCTTTTCATTCAAACTTTGGGGTGTAGCTACCATATATCTAGTCGTATAACTGATATAAGGAGCGTACACAGGTTAAAACCAGAAGCTATACATAAAAACACCTGATTTTAAGCCTTATTTGCGAGTGTATATCAAATATTACGTATAATTCGGGTATATAAAACCCAAAATATACTAAATCAAAAAGATTACAGATTATTAATCGTCTTTTACACTAATCCCGATCGCGATGCCACAACCGCAGCTTGAACGCGATCATTCACAGTTAGCTTGTTCATAATGCTACCAACATGAGTTTTTATCGTAACTAAAAAATTTACTCTTAAACTCCAGATATTTTCTGTGGAAAATTATTAATTAAAGAGAAAAAATAAGAAATACAAATTTTAGACAGATAAACGAACTTTGGTTACGCCCTGACGTAGTTGTTTTTGTCTTCTAATCCAAGAGGCGCGAACACCAGGGGCAATTATGGGTGTAAAAGTTTTAGCCCCCCAACGGAGAAAAGCACTGCGATGTAACTTTTCAGCTTGAGCAATTTCTTGTGCTTGTAATTGTTGAATACGAATAATTTCTGGTTCTCTTGCTTGTTGAATCTGAGGCAGTACTGTATCGATGCAACTACAATTAATTTCTGGTTGATTGAATAAAGGAACTAAATAATTAGCAGCGACGATCGCATCTCGAAATGCCATATTAATACCTTGGGCGCGAATTGGCGACATCGGATGAACCGCATCACCTAATAAAAGTAACCCAGGAATTGACCAGCGATCGCAACGTCCCACAATAACTGATAGTAACATGGGTTTTGTTAAGCTCTGGCGATGAGTTTGTATATGTTCGGCTAACCAAGGAGGCGAGGTAGCAGCCAGTTTGGCTACCCAGTCGGTCTTTTTCCAGTCATAATCGTCATCAGGGTGTAACCCCCAGCCAATATGCAATTGTCCTTCAGAAGCCCGAAATAACCCAAATGCTTCACGTCCCTGCACAATTGAATAAAAGGTATTCTTAGACTCTCTAAGTGAACCAGAATCTAGCTTAAACCAGAGAATATCAATCTGACTTTGTAATTTAGTTAAATTTAAATTCGCTTTATTTCTCAGGGTTGAGTTACGACCATCGGCAGCAATTACCAAGTCTGCATTAATTACTTGACCAGATCCCAACTTCACCCCACTAACTCTCTCTGATGAACGTAAAAGATTTTGTACTGGTTGCCCCTGAATAAATTCAAAATGGGGATAGGTTTCTGCTTGCTTAATAATCGCTGCTAGTAAATGCGGTTGAGAAACTGTAGTGCAAGGTCTGCCCCCTGTCTCTATTGGTTCATCGACGCGAAATAAAGTTCGACCAGATAATAAAAATTCCCAGGCATCAATCCTTTGATAAGGAATATCTGGCAATAAGCTAAGGAGGTTCATTTGCGCTAGGGCATCTAACCCACTAGGCATTAATCCTTCGCCTCGGAATATACGTTTAAAATCCTGAGATGCTTCGATTAATTTAACGCTAATTCCTCTTTGGCTTAACAATAGTGCGATCGATGCACCAGTAGGCCCTGCCCCCACAATTACAACTTGTGCCATGTTTTGGTAATTTTAATCTTTAGTATCCATGCTATCTTTAGTTCAAGGACGAAAACCACGAATAAACCAACCAATAGTACCACTTATTAACGCTGTGATTGCAGTAGCAATTATAGTACGCCAAGTTTTTTGCTCGCCAATTTTCTCAGTAATATCAGGAACTTTGCCAGTTATAGTTTCAACATTTTATAGTTTCAACATTTTTAATTCGAGCATCAAGGGTTTCAATTTTGCCTTCGATTTTGGTTTGACCAATTTTGAGGTCGATAACATCTTTTTGAAGAGTATCTAATTTTTGTTCAAATTTGTGATCAAGTTTTTCTATCTTGTGATCAAGTTGCTGTATTTGATTTTCAATTTTCAACAAAATATCTTTGAGATCAAGTTCGACTGGTATAGACATAGACTAAAACTTGCTTAAGCTGTATCTCAATTATGCAATATTTTTTCAAACTATACTGATAAGATAACAATCCGAAAACAAAATTGAAAAGGAAACCTGAAATGGTACAAATTCCTGTCTTATCTTTAAGCTTAGACGAATTTTTAATGCTGCCAGAAACAGAACCTGCCAGCGAATATATTGATGGACGTATCATCCAGAAACCAATGCCACAAGGAGAACATAGTGTAATTCAAACTGAATTAGCACCTGCAATCAATGCGATCGTGAAACAAGAAAAAATTGCGCGGGCTTTTTCAGAACTTCGTTGCACTTTTGGTGGAAGATCGATCATACCTGATATTTCTGTATTTTTGTGGGAAAGAATCCCACGTAAGGACAATGGTGGAGTTGCTAACATATTCTCAATTGCCCCAGATTGGACTATTGAAATTTTATCTCCCGACCAAAATCAAACTAAAGTTACTAAAAATATTCTGCACTGTCTTAAACATGGAACTGAGATGGGATGGTTAATCGATCCAAATGAACAATCTGTATTTGTTTATTTAAGAGATAAACCTACTAGTTTTTACGATCAACTTGAAACAATTTTACCAGTCCCAGAATTTGCTCAAAATTTTAGTCTGACTATAGAAGCTTTGTTTGGCTGGTTGTTGGAATAGATATATATAGCACTACGTAAAGAAAGAATTTATCAAGTTTTAAATAAACGAAAATTTCAAATCATCTAATATATTCTTCTGCTGCGCTTGCTCAATTGTATAAATCCATTCCTGTTTTACTTGAGAGTTAGCACTTATTGAAGTAAATTCTTCTTGCCAAATTTGAGTTGCGAATTCTTGTAAAAAAATCTGCCATTCTTCTCAAATACTTTCTGCTCTTAAAACACGATCAATAAACTCTTCAACAATTGCAAAACCTGCTTGACTAGGCTCTCTTAGTAAATTATTTAGCTCCTGTTCACAGTTATTAACTGCTTCTATTTGTGCTTGACGTAAGTTATGATAAATTTTTCTGGCTTTATCTTCATTAGCAAGAGGTAGACCAAAAAAGTTACTAACCAAATCATTAAATTTATACTTAGTTCTGTCTGGAGTTAATACATCTAAGTGCTTTCTAATACGATGTTGAATCAACCCTCGATATTGTAAATTAAAATCAGCTAAAGTTTTAAATCCTGCTCTGAGATCGGATAAATCTTCAGGTATTTTACTTATCAGATTAAGCAAAAACTCACTGCCATTTCCTGTTGCTATATGTCTCAGTTTTCCATGCTCAACTAATACCTTAACTACTTGGCATTTAGATTTTTCTAAAGATTCTTCTAAAGCACAATCTAGATTAGAAAATTGTTTTAATAAACGAGTTCTTACTTCATGTTGACATTCTGAATATGCACTTTCAAAAGAACCATGGCGATCGCGTTTTTTAATAATTTTATCAACACCAGGAATACCAGGATTATGACGACAAAGATGTATAGCTTTATTTACCGCAGATTTCAAGCTACTATCTTCTATGTCTCGTTGTTTGATCATTGATCTAGTCAGTCCTTCTAACTCTTCTGCTAGCTCATTCCATAACTTATTAAATAAACGCACAAGATGGCGACTCCAATCATCATTTTTAGTAGAACCAAATATAATTTTAGCTGTTTCTAATTCTTGATTAATTTTTTGTTGTAGTTCTAATAGTCTATACTGACACGCGGAAGCATATTTATGATCTAAAACATCAATTCTTTGAGTTAAATAATTAATTACTCGATCTAATATTGCTGTTTGTGTTTCTGTTTGATTAGCACAATCACATACAATAATATCTTGAACCTCTATATACTGATTAGCAATATCATTCTTAAGGCTAATACAGTTTTTATAATTATTAGCTGTAGCAACATGATTGAGAACCATAAACGACCATTCTATTATTGATAAGTCTGTTAAAGCACTATTAGCTAAATCGTAAAGTTCTACATCTTCTTTTGTCCAAACATCTCCCATAGATTTGGGCATACGGACAAATAAAACTAGATCAATATCTTGCCCTAAAGTTTTAATTAAACGCTCTGCATCACCAATTCCTGTATCTCCTAAACCTGGCATATCGACTAAGGAAATTTGTCCTATATCTTGATTTGGAAAAGAACAAAAAATATCTACTTTTTTAACAGCAAGATAAGAAGAATAAATGCGATCACCCTCTAATGTATCTTGAGCTACATATTCTCTAATTTGTGCTTTATTAATTCTTAAAGGTACAGTGTTATGAAAAAAATGTTTATACTGTTCAATGTATAAACGATATTTACATAAGTGTTCGTATTTAGCTTTATCTAAAGCTGTTTTAATTGTGCCTAATTGTGGTAATGGAGAATTAGCAAATATTTCGATTGATTGCGGAACAATACCTAAATTTAGCTGTTGATAATAGGGAGTAAGAACTTCATTTAAAAAAGAATATTCTGAATGAAAGTGTACTTCGGCATAAGTTTCTATATCCACAAGATGATATATATTACTTCTAACTCCCGTACAATGTTGATCGTCTCCATCAGGAATTTCAGTCTTAGATAATCCTGTTAAACTTTGCAATAATCTGCTTTTTCCTTGTCTTGCTCTGCCTACAACTCCTATATTTAAAGTACGACGAGAAAAGCGAGCCTTGAGTTTTTCTAAAGTATTTAACTCTGTGTCGATTTGATTAATTATAGAAACACAATTAATGTGATCAAGTTTGGTAATGACAGTAAGATCGTCAACTTGTTTTAATAAGTTATTTCGTTTTAGTTCTACTTCTTTTAAAAGATTTGATATAACACTGAGATTATTTTTGACTACTTCAATTTGATTAGCCAATGGTTGGCGTTTTTGAATGATGTGATCAATTTGAACTGATCTAGATTGTTGATTCGTATTATTTCTAGGGAATGTTTGAGTCATCTTAAGTATTTTGATACTCTTGCGATTTTCTAACTTAAGTATTCCCAAAATAATTTTAAATCTAATACATTTTCTAGCTCAGGTTAATTAATCAATACTTGTTCATATTTTTGTCCAACTTGCTCCCAAGTATATTCCGTGGTAACAAGCGATCGCCCGTTTTCTGAAAGTTTATCTCTTAATTTGGGTTCGGAAAATAAACGACCAATAGCATAAATATATTCTTCTAAACTATTAGCTCTCATTGCTCTTAAAGGTACATTTGCCCCGTCAACTTGAAACTCAGCCAAAGCGCGATCGCTGGCGACTACAGGTACTCCCACTGCCATTGCCTCAAGGGTACGATTTCTCAACCCATATCCCTGACGAATGGGAATGACACAAACCGTTGCCCAATGGAGATATTCTACAACACTGTTCACCTCGCCCGTGACCTCAACTCCAGGTAAATTATCCAACTCGATAATCTCCGCCACAGGTTTTACCCCCACTAGTTTTAAAATGGCTTCGGGATAACGTTGGCGAATTGCAGGAAAGACTTCTAGAGCTAAAAATTTGGCTGCATCAATGTTTACAGGGCTATCCATACTACCAACAAAGACAATTCTCTCCTCCCCTTGATTGGTTGGACGACGGGGAAATTCCGTTAAGTCAACTCCATTGGGGATTACAGTAACTTGGCTTTCTGGGGCTAATTTCTTGACTATACGTTTATCTAAGCTATTAACAGTGACGATCACACTAAATTTTGCTAGATAATATTCTTCGTAGCGTTTTTGTAGTCCCAAATTGATCTGATCTTTGAGTTCATTTTCAGAATCACCAGTTGCTAACAGTTGTTGGTATCTGCCGTAAGCTGAAAAATGTAAATTTAAAACTACTTTTAGTTGTTCCTGCCATTGGGGATCAAGATAAATCTCATCTGCGCTATCCTCACAGGCGATCGCTTCAAATCTTGATTCGGCAACAGCTTGATTAATCCAGTCTGCCATTTCGGCAGAATAGTTATCTAAAATCTCTGGCGGTGTTTTTTGCTGAATAAATTTACTCCAACGCTTGGCTTTGTCAATTAATCTCAAAGGCTCAGTATTTTGCTCAATGTCAAACAGCACTAATTCTGTCACTTGTTCACGGAGAGTTGCTACTTCCGTATCAGTAATTTCGGGACTACGACGAGTCAACAAAGTAACTTGATGGCGTTGCTGGAGATATCGCAACAATTGAAATGTTCTTAGCTGTTTTCTACCTTTAGTTGGTGGATAGGGAAAGGTAGAGCAGAGAATGAGTATATTCATAAACTGTTAGGTTGCAATTGTTTAGCAATGTAAAAATAAGCAATAAAAATATAAAAGCATTGCTTGTTTTTTTGCTTTGTTGTTTGAAATTTCATAATTTTTTGTAAGTAAGAATTAATTTTTTGAAGCTAGTCTTATCATTTTTTAAAATATAAGTTAGAATTTCGCCCAACGACTTCCTAAAAAATAAGGAGATAATCAAATGTCCGCTCTACGTCAAGCTGAATATTACTCTCCCAGACTACAGCCTCAACAAATTGCTCAGCAATACCCAGAGATAATTAAAGAGCCTCAAGTTAAATCAACTAAGGTATTAAAAACCCGTAGTTTTACTCAGTCTCAGACTTTAACTCATAATCTTAAAGTTTTATCATTATTACAAAAAGCTTCTTTTGGTATTGCCTTAGCTTCTCTAAGTGTCAGCATTGGTCTTTATATATCGACAGTACAAATTCCTAAACTGTGGAGTCAAGAATACCAAAATTTAGAAGACTTACAACGTCAAGAACGTCAATTAATAGCAATTAACGAAACTATTAAATACCAAACTGCCCAAGCAGCCAGTCAAGATCGTCGTCTATCTATTTCTACACCAGAATCAGCAGTATTTATTCCCCCCGCCAAGATAACTAATAAGCAAGAGTCTCAAACTGTAATCAATCAACAACAAACAGTTAAGTTAAAACACAATAATTTAGGTTATTAATTTTAGGCGTTGCTGATTGAAGGTATACCACAAGGGTACAATGTGAAACCGATAAGTAAACTATTCGGAGCTTCAAAGCTTTAAGCTCTAAGCTGTTAACTAACTTTCATTTCTTAGAGTATAAAAATAATTAATTTACTGTCATCCCTCGATTCACCAACCCCTAATTTCCTTACTTGAGAGAAAAATAATTGTTAATTAATATGCAGACAGTCGAGCTAATGGCTTACCTTAAACAATGTCAGATAGCTGATGGCTTAAATTATGACCAAATCAAAGTTTCCACTCTCACGCAGATTAGCTAAAATTCGTCACTCTCAAGTCAAACCCAAACCTAATGATTCATTTTATCGTCATCTTCGTTCAACTTCAAATCATAAGAGTCAGGGCAGGCAAACAAAACAATCAATCCTACGATTATTTTTGGTGTGGGGTGTTTTAGTTGTCGGCACAATTGGTTTAGCCTCCAGGCTCTATTATCTGCAAATAGTCGATCCTGTAGTTAAATATGAACAAGCTCCTGAAGGAAAAAGATTAAGTCAAATTGCTCAAGATCAACAGACAACAAAACTCAAGTTTTATATTCCTCGTCGTCAAATTGTAGATCGACAACAAAATGTTTTAGCAACAGATCTTATTACCTATACTCTTTATGTTCATCCTTTCTTATTTAAAAGAAATTCTCAGCCAGTACCAGCCGAAGAAATAGCCGAAAAGCTAGCGAATATTATCGGTAAAAATACTCCTCAAGAGCTTGTCAACATTTTTAATCAACAAGATTGGGGTATTCTTTTAGCAGAAAATTTACCAGAATCAGTTAAAGAAAAAATTGCAGCCTTGCAAATTGATGGTTTAGATTTAAAGCAAAATTATACTCGTTCCTATCCCCATAGAGAAATGACGGCGGAAATAACAGGCTATGTTAATCGAGATAACAGTCGTACTCCCCAGGCTGGAGTAGAATATACTCAAAACAAATTATTAGAACGTCAGCCAATTAGTTGGCAAATGAAACGTAGTTTTAATAATAATGAATCTGTATTTTATCCAGGAGATTTAGAGCGATCGCAACAGTTATTTAATTTTGATGATCTAAGGTTACAGTTAACTATTGATCTGCGTATCCAACAAATTGCCCGTAATGCCCTGAAAAAACAAATGGAGCAATATAAAGGCAAAAAAACACGGGGAGCAGTCATAGTGATGGATGTCCGCGATGGCGCGATCTCCGCCTTAGTATCTGAGCCTACTTACGATCCCAATACTTACTATGAAACTACTGATTTTGGGCTGTTTAAAAATTGGGCAATTACCGATCTTTATGAACCAGGCTCAACTTTTAAACCTATTAACATTGCCTTGGCATTAGATGCAGGTGTTATTACTCCTCAAGATACATTTAACGATACAGGCAGAATTAAAATTCAAGATAAGGTGATCAGCAATCATGATTTTGACAAAGAAGGTGCGCGAGGAGAATTAACTTTATCAGAAATTCTGCAACATTCTAGCAATGTCGGGATGATCAAAGTGATGCAACGGTTGCAACCTCTTGACTATTATCGAGATTTACAGAAATTAGGTATTGAAAACGATCTGGAATTTGATCTCCCTGGATACACTCCTGGTACATTAAAAAATGAAGTAGAGTTTACTGTCGGCGAAGTAGAACGAGCTAATACGGCTTTTGGTCAAGGTTTTTCTTTAACTCCCCTCAAGCTTGTACAACTTCATGCTGCTATAGCCAATCAAGGTAAATTAATTACTCCTCATTTGGTGCAGGGTTTATCAGACTATCGAGGCTATCTGCACTATTCCCAACCACCCAATACTAAACAAGTCTTTTCCCCTGAAACCGCTCGTACTGTCCTCGACATGATGGAAACGGTGGTAGAAGATGGTAGCGGTAAAGCAGCCAAGATTCCTGGGTACAGAGTTGCAGGTAAAACAGGTACTTCTGAGAAAGCCAATACTAAAGGCGGTTATGATTTAGAAGCTAAAATTACGAGCTTTGTGGGTATATTCCCCGTAGAAGCACCCCGTTATGCAATTTTGGCAGTTGTGGACGAGCCTCATGGAAAATATACTTTTGGTTCTACTGTAGCTGCACCAATTGTCGGTTCAGTTATTCAAGGAATAATTAATGTAGAAGGTATTCCACCTAGTAGATCGTCAAGTTTGAATTGATGGGTTGAGATAAGTAGGGGAGTGGAGAGGTAGAGAAGGTGGAGAAGTAGAATGACTTCACTACTCCAAATACTTGATTAAAGAGCTTAGAGCTTATACCTTATAGCTACGGACAGTTTTCTCATTGATTTTATAAATTAGATCAGCAACGTCTTAACGTTTAACCTTAGTTTTATTAGGTGATTTTTTTCGCAGTTGTTGTTTGCGACGTGAACTAATCCAATCACTGATACTATGGCTCATTGCCCCTAATTCTAGACCCAAGAATATAGCAGTAGTTTCTGTCAGATATTGTTTAATCAATAGATTTAATTGTTGACGAGTAAAATCCTGCCAATTCCAGGTAAAACCAAAAAACAATTGCGCGATCGCTACTACAAAAATACTCACAAAAGCAATAATGACCAATAAATATATAATTCTTATACAAGTACCAATAATTAAACCGTGAGATAATAGTGAACGATGACGTAAAAATCGACGGTAAGGCAACCAAATAAACTTGAATAACCCCCAACGTTGATATTGAATCGAAAAAATATCTAAATCAGGGCCAAACATCAAACCACTAAACAAAAACCCACCAGAGAGAATTAATGTCAATTCTCCATCGCAAGTTACACCATAAGTAATTCCAGCTACCCAAGGAAGAGTCCAAAGAGTAATACGGTCGTGGGTGATACCAGAAGGCATATATTAATATCTAAGTGAACAATTGTTTGATGATCAATCCGTTGCTAGAGTAAATGACTTTTATGAGAATGAACAGTAGAGTTAGATAAAAATTATTCTCCCACTTTCACGGGTATGTTTTTTGGATTTGACGGTTTAAACAAGTAGGGAAGTAGGAGCAAAAAACGATGCGTCTTATGTTTGCGTTTCAAAAGTAATTTTGTAGAAAGTTAGATTGAAATTTTTTAATCTAACTGAATTAACATTGCAGAATCTGCAAAATCAAAAGACGTTTAAAAAGTAGTTTTGGCAAATAATTGTATACGAAGTTAGAGTTAAATGATCTTTTCAATTTCAATTGATCTTGTTACTCTGAAATTTCATCTATCTGTCATATCTCTGACATATCAAAAGATTAACTTGGAAATATTAATTCAAAATCTGGTTAATTCAATGACTGGCTTATTCTTACTCATGCACACAATATCTAATTTTACTTTATCTGGCTTTGGCTTGAAACCTAAATCACAGCTAACCAAAGATAACTCAAAGATTACCAATAATAAAAATTGCTATCAAAAAGCAGTAGGTGTATTTTTTCATCATCGAGATGTCAAAGTGGCTTTAGAAGATCTGACTGAAATAGGCTTTCCTGTTAGTAAGATTAGCTTGATTGCCCGTGACTGTAAACGCTACGACTGGAATAATAACTTACAGATCTGCGATCGCTTTGACAACAATTTACTTAAATTACCTGAAGCTTTAATTCATCTTCTACAATCATATTTCAACCGAGGTAAATATTTAACTATAGTTTCAGGGACAAAAGCTGATATCGAGAGAGCTAGCGCAATTTTAAATCGTCGTCCAAAACACGCCAAGGTTTGGCATTTTTAGCCAGCTTTAAAGCAAATTTAAGTTAGTCCAGCAATAATATAAATGAGCATAATGGATAGCAAACAGCGTATGAACTAGTAACCAAGAAATGATAATAGTGACAAAGGCAAGACCAATATGCAAAGTTAATTGCCACTGAGGAAGACCTTGACTATTTTTAAGAATATAGGCGATCGCTAGTTTACTAGCACAAGAAGAGGCAACAAACAAAATTAATAATGTCCTAACTTAACTTGGTACGGCTATAATACTAAAACTTTTTCTTTCTGACTGTAAAAGGTAAAAAAATTAACTCAAAAGCAGTGCAAATAAGCCACATAAAGCTATACCATCAAATACTCCTGCACCGCCAATACTAAGAACTCCCGAAGTCATTTTTTCAATTTGAGCTAAATGTAGTAAATCTGCACCAATTAGAGTTCCTAATACTCCACTAGTAAAAGCAACGGGAGGTACTTGAATTCCTTTAGTCAACACAACCGCACTTAAAACTGCTGTTAGAGGAGAAATCAAGGGATTAATTTGAATACCGATACCTGGAACTATCTGAGCGGAATGATAACTGACTAGGGTGACAATAGCTGTACTTAAAATGATTGCCAAGACATTCGATCTTCCAAACTGATACAAAGCAAGTAATACAGGAATTAAACCGCCACCAACATTAAGCGCAACGATAGTTTGTTGACGAAATTGTTCTAGAGGAAGACCCCAAAATCTTTCCAACCATATTTTGTGAACATCTAGAGGAAATTGAATTTGTGACTCGATTCGATAAAGAGGAATGTTAATCGTACTACCAATGATAATTAAAATGAAGAGAAGTAAAGCAAAACCACGAGAAAACCCTAATTTAGCTGCTGCTATCTCTACCACATCGATCGCCAGGAAAAACCAAATAAAAGGTAAAAGTAGCAGTAAAATTAGAAAGAGAAATAAAGTAACGGGAAGATAGATCATTTTCAACTTTAAAATCAAGCCCCAGGTTTAAAATAGTCAAAGGCGCGATCGCCTGAATCTACTCTTACTAATGCTACTACTACATCAGGTAATGTAACTAAATTTTGATAAAATGCTGGATGCCAGTCATTGCGATCGCAGAATTCTTGAAATCCTCTAATCGCTTCTGGACAATCTTCTGGCGCGCCAATCGGATCTCCAAGAGCGATCGCAAGTCACTACATTATTATTTCTTGCTCTAGCAAGACAATAAAATCAAGATTAATCATTCACAGGAGGATTACTAGCTAATGTACTGTTATGTTGCCAAACATAACCTCCCGTACCTCCAATTCCTACCCCTAAAAGTACCAACGCTAAACTAGTTAGAGGTTTAGTCGAACCATGACGCAAAGATGAAGCTTGATTAGAATTTTCGGAATCACGCTTATTATTTGGTTGAGGATAAGTTTGCATTGCTTTTGACCTGAAACTTTCTTGAGTGAACATTATTACTATAAAAATCAGATTTGTCACTCTTGCGTCAAAGATATAAAATTTTGGCGACAATTTTATGAACCAAAAATAAAACAAGCGAAGGATGTAAAAGCTATCAGCAAACGTCATCTTATAAGAATCAAGCTTTATCAAATCAATATTGGAATTAAATTTTTTAAAATTATGCTGGAATCAACGAATAAGCTACCAAAATGGTTCAATAAAGGTTTATTGATAACTTTTATTGTAGTGAATGGTTATTTTTTATTTCCAGTTTTACAATATCTTCGACCTATTTTAGTTTTGATTGTTACTGCTACTCTCTTAGCTTTTCTTCTCAACTATCCTATCAAATTACTATGTTTATCAGGTTTAAAAAGAAGCTACACTATTGCCCTGGTTTTTCTGATGATGGTGATTATTTTAGGGATTTTAACCATAACTTTAGTTCCTTTATTGTTTCAGCAGCTTAATGAATTTGCCCATCGTCTACCCATGTGGATTGATTCTGGAACTATGCAATTAGAAACTTTTGAAGCTTGGGCGACAGAAAAGAATTTAGCCATTGATGTCAGCACTTTAGTCACTCAGCTAGAGGAACGCTTTGCCCAGGAAATTCAATCTTTACCCAACAATATTATTAATTTTGTCATCAAAGCTTTTGATAGTACTTTGGAATTATTAGTAATATTTGTCTTAACTTTTTATTTACTCCTTCACGGACAAAGCTTTTGGTCAGGACTTTGGCAATGGTTGCCCAACAACTTAGGCGATGAGGCAGAGTCTTCACTGCGCGATTACGCTAGTCGCATAAGCTTACGGGATCTTCAACTATCTTTACAACAGAGTTTTCAAAGTTATTTTCTCGCTCAAGCAGCGATCGCCGTGGTTATGGGATTAACTATGACTTCAGTTTTTCTCTTGCTTAAAATTCCCTTTGGACTGTTATTTGGTATTGGCATTGGGGTTTTGGTACTAATTCCCTTGGGTGATATTTTAGGAATTATTAGCGTCAGTATCTTGGTAGCATTACAAAGTGTTTGGTTAGGTGTAGAAATTTTAGTGGTAGCTACGATCATTGACCAATTGATCGATCAGGCGATCGCACCTCGAATTTTTGGGAATTTAGTTGGTCTTAATCCGATTTGGATTATTATTTCTTTACTACTGGGAGCTAAACTAGGAGGAGTTTTAGGGTTGATTGTGGCTGTTCCTTTAGCTGCTACAATCAAAAAAATTACTGACAAGATAGAATAGACTTTTTGCATGAATCCTATAAACCTGGTTAAGTTGAGGGAAAAGCGAAGCAACTGGCGTTTGCGTAGCATCTCCGTAGGAGAACCCGAAGGGTCTTGGCGGTTCCCGTCGAGAGCGATATGCGGAGCGGCTTGCCCTTATTATCCCGCCCTGACGGGACGAATGAG
>CAYMWC010000080.1:0-21908 GCA_964393695.1 uncultured Pleurocapsa sp. | reverse complement strand
ACTTTTATAATATAATTCTTTATTGTCTTCTATCTGGCTGCAAACCGCTGTAAGTGACTGCCTCTTCATAGTCACCTAAATCATATAAACTTTTTCCATACTCAAACCAATGTTGACATTGATTATTAACATTTGATTTTTCTATTTTTTTTGCTAGTTCTAATCCTTTCTTAAAAGATTCAGAAGAATATCTGGTAACTTTTGCATTACTAGATAAGATGATACTTCCATCTAATTTATATTGATTAATATCCATTTTCATTTAATTTTACTTTGAGTTTTTCTAATTCTTTTTTGGCATTATTAATTTGCGTATCTAATTGAGCAGCCATTTCTGCCAACAAGTTTTTTCCTGATTCTTTGACTTCAATAACTTTTGTCTTTAGTTGATAAAGCTCGGTTTGCTCTAAAACTTCAATTTCTGCTTGAATTACTTTTAAACGTTCTCGACTTTGAGCAATTTGACGAATAATACGGATTAACTCAAAACTAATTCCTTCTCCTTTAATGGATTCAGGACTACTTTGCCAATCGTGTAAAATAACTTGTAATTTTTCTAAATCGCCGTCTTCATAAGCTTGATTAGCTTCAGCCATTAAGTGCTGTCTACGCCGACGTTCATCATCATCTGTTGCTAAATCTGGATGAATTTTTTTAGCTACTTCTCGATATAGTTTTTTTAATTCAGGAGATGGTTTAAACTCTTGATTAGATTCCAAAAGTTCAATGTATTGGTTTATTTGAGCTTCAATACGATCAAGTTCTGTATAGCGAATACCTATCACTCGCATATACTCTTTTTCAAAAGCATTTAACTCTGCCTGAAAAGTTGCTAAATCTAATTCTTTTTCTGCTAATTCTATTTCTAATGTGGCTAGTTCGCTCTTTTTCCGTTCAAGTTCTTCTTGTTCGGGTGTAAGTTTGTGTATAATCCCATTTTCCATAATTCGTAGAGAATATTAAAATATATCTCCACGATCCTAGTTCATGAAATTACCTCAAGACTTCAGTAAAATCAGCTAACTATAGCGGTTCTCAAATTAATGAGATACATTTTGCCTAGTGCCTAGTGCCTAGTGCCTAGTGCCTCGCTTCACCGAGGTGTACCTCACTCAACCGAGAATTGCTATAATCTAATTCAAGTTTTATTTTAGTTTGAAAGCAGATAATTTTTAAGAACAGCAATTAAACCATCAATTTCTTCAGGTAAAGTCAGATAATGGACACAAGCGCGAACACAGTTAGGATCGCTAATAGTTCTGAGATAAAATCCTTGTTCCTCTAAATTATCCACTAGTTGTTTGTGTTCTACTCCTGACACTTGAAACGAAACAATGCCTGCTTCAGGCGGTGTATGTTTAAGACAACTGATTGGTTCGATTTGTTGTAATTGTTCCCAAAGATATTTACTCAACTGGCAGATAGTATTGTAGCGTTCAGTTGCTGTTCCCCATGATTGATGAATAGCGATCGCGCTTCTTAAGCCTTGATATTCTGGATAAGCTGAGGTTGCTACTTCAAATTTTTCACTAGTGGTTTTCCAAGCTTCGGGTTTTCCGCTAGCATCTATTTCTACACTCCGCCAACCTATAAAGGTGGGATGTAATTCATTGAAAGCCTCTGGACTAATATACAATCCACCAACCCCAGCAGGGCCACAAAGCCATTTATGTCCTGTAAAGGCATAGTAATCGATTTCGAGTTCAGGTAGGTTTAGGGCTAACGAACCAACTGATTGGGCTGCATCTACCATAACTCTAATTGTTTTTTGAGCAGGATAATTATGACAAGCTTGGGCAATGGCTTTGAGGGGTAATACTTGTCCTGTATTCCAGAGTAAATGACTTAAAACGACTAAACGGGTATTGGGTGTAAGATGATTACTAATAACCTCCACAGGATCGCCAGCATTCAAAGTCGCCATAATTGGACAGATCGCCACCTCTACTCCAAAACGTCGAGCAATTTCTTCGACTGTAGCAATAATGCCTGGATGTTCGCAGTCCGTCATTAAAATGCGATCGCGTAGCGTCCGCTTGGCGGAATCCCCTGCTTGCCAATCTGTTCCCCACAAGGGAATATTACAACCTGCGGTAACGTTTTCTGTCAGGGTAATAGTTTCTGTAGTTGTTCCCAATTCAGAAGCGATCGCTTCGCGTAATAAATTATTATTTTTTACCAGCCAAGTGTTAATCTGATTAGAAAAAGGGCCTACTTGCTGAATATACTTATGAGTGTTGATAATTGTATCTAATGCAGCCTGAGCCAGAGTTCCCTGACCACCAAAATTAAAATAGGTCTTATTAGTTAACCCAGGAAATTGTTGACGATGTTCTTTCAGGTCAGTTGACGATAAACTATTATTCATAAATATATTTTTCACCGTAGCAAACATTGTTAGTATATCGAGATTTCCCCCTTAATTGGCACTCATCTAATCCTAGAAAAAATCAATTTATTTTACGGCAGAAAAGCAAGAATTTATTCTTTTCCTTTCTTCCCTTTTTCTCTTGCTTTTTAGCTGAAAAATGTTAATCACCGATCATCACCTACTTAATTATAAACGCTGCAACCGTCGTACTTTTTTAGAAGTATACGGTAGTCTAGAACACCGAGATCCAGAGAAGGATTTTCTGGTAAAACTCAAGCGCGAAAATCAAACTCACATTGCGAATGTAATTGCAACTCGTAACCTAGAGTATTATAAACCCCAAGCATCTCGCGCTCAATGGCAACTCAATACCCAACAAACTATTGAATTGATGCAACAAGGGGTAGACTGTATTTTTCAGGGAACTTTAAGCCTTACTTTTGCTCAATGGCAAGCTGTATTAGGAAGTGAAGTTTTTGAGGCGGAAATTGACCCTAGTTTCCGAGAATTATTACCAGAAACTATCTTTTTGGTTGCACCGAGTTTATTAATTAAACAACCAGGAAAATCAAAATTTGGTAATTGGGAATATTTACCTATAAATATTAAACTTGGTCGTCGGGCAAAACCCGAATATAAGTTAATTGGTGCTTTTCATGCGCAAATTTTAGGTATTATTCAAGGAAAAATTCCTGCTTATTCCCAATTAATTTTAAAAGAACACCAAGATTATTTAATTAATTTAGACCATTGGCTGACGAAAATGCAGCAGATTACTGCCGAATGTTGGGCAATGTTAGCCCAGCAACAAGAACCAGAAGTATTTATATCTCGTCAACGGTGTAATCTGTGTAATTGGTATGGACATTGTTATGGAGTCGCCAAATCATCACAACATTTGTCTTTAGTACCAGGAGTAACTCCCACACGCTATGAATATTTACAGGAGAAAGAAATTAACAGTATTGAAGCTTTAGATAACCTGCCTGAAGCTAGTTTAGGTGAACTCTTGGGAGATGGGGTAGCACGTCAGTTGAAACAACAGATCTCTGCCTTAAAAAGCGATCGCCCTTTAATTAGATCTGATTTTAATCTTGTTAATACCCCACCTATCCCGACGGGGGTAATTGAAATTTACTTTGACATCGAAGCTGAACCAGAATTACAAATTGATTACTTATTAGGGGTTTTAGTGGTAGATCGCGCAGCTAATACAGAAAAATTTTATGCTTTTTTAGCAGAACAACCAGAAGCAGAAGGTAGAATTTGGCAACAGTTTGTAGATTTTATTACTTGTTATCCTGATGCCCCAATTTTTCACTATTCTGAATATGAAGTTGATACAATTAAACGTCTAGCTCGGCTTTATAATACTCCCCCAACTATTACTAAAGCAATATTATCTCGTTTAGTGGATCTCCATGAATGGGTTACACAATCAGTAGTTTTACCAGTAGAAAGTTATTCTTTAAAAGCTTTAGCTAATTGGATTGGTTTTTATTGGCGAGAAACTCAAGGCAGTGGCGATCAGTCGGTATGTTGGTATGATCAGTGGCTACATACACAAGATCGAGTTTTACTGGAATTAATTTTAAGTTATAACGAAGATGATTGTCGGGCAACGCGTCACTTAAAAGATTGGTTATTAGATTTTTTAGAATATCAAAGAAATTACCAGATTGCAGTTAATTAACCTTTGAGCTTCTTCCTCAACGCCAGGGCTATTTCATTCTAGTACAGGACGGCGGAAGTCGGGCATCCATTTTTTCTCCTCGTCTCCCTGTCCCTATAAACAATGGGTAGGGAATTTACGCCACACTCTACTAGGTAGCCAGAGAGTAGCCAGAGAATAAATTCTCTGTCTAAGATTATTAAGTCCCTTTTAGAACATTAAAATTGCTACTTGCTACTTTCTCTAAAAGCTTATAGATCTAACTTTTTGGGGGAACATAATGGTTTTTACGACCCAAAATTGTCCAAAATAGAGGCGATCGCACGAGTAAAATTGCTATACCGAGTAAAATAACGCTCACCACTCTCAATTTACTATTCAGGCTTAATTGTAAATCTCCTAAATAATGAGAACCCAGCAAAACTGTATGAGCAATAGCGAAGATTAAAGCAGGAACAGTTAAAAGATGAATTTGGCGCCAACGTTGACTAAGTTTTTTCTGCCAGCGATCGCTACTAGTAATTGCTGCGGGTAACATTAGAAATAAACTTAAAACACCTGCTGCTACACCTAGACGATGTTGCGGTAACATAAAGGCGATCGCATTAAGATTCCAGTTTAAAGAGTGATCAAGCATATGTGCTGTATGAGCCAATGCTAGGATAAAAGCGGTGACTCCAAGTACGCGACGATATTGTAAAGGTGCAGCCCAAAACCGACTCAATGGGCGAGCTAGCAAAGCTAACATCAACAAAAGTAAACTACCATGCCCTGTATAATCTACCATTGCATCGGTACGTAAGAGAGTCAGGATACCAATGACCAAAGTTACCCAGCCTCCCAGACGAAATAGTTGGCTACGACGATCTCCACTGATTTTAGAAGCAGATATTCCGACTCCCAACATCACTGGTGCAGTACCTAAGCCAAAACACAACATAGTTGTTGCCCCAGCTAATAAATCCCCTGTTTCCACTGCTTTTAATTGGGCTACATATAAAAAACCACAGGGAATCAAACCCCAAACACTTCCCAGTAAAGCAGGAGTCCACCATTGTTGTTGATCAGCAAGCTGATTCATTCCTGAATTAAGTCGGTTGTGGATTTTTCCCTGTAACGGATGCCATAGGGCTAAACGAGGTAACCAATTCGGTTTAATTTGACTTAAGCCAAACCAAATCAGCAATATTCCTGTAAAAAAAGCCATAAACCGTCTTAAATTACTGCCAATTCCTGCTAGTTGTCCACTAGCGACAACAACCGAACCTAATCCTCCCAAAGCTGCTCCCACTAAAGCATAGCTAATTATTCTGCCAATATTTAATAGAAGCTGAAACTGCAACCCATTGATTGTTTTATGTTGATTGTCTGCTTGCGATAAAGCAAAGGCTACAGTCAAAGGGCCACACATACCCACACAATGACCAAAGCTGCCCAAAAATCCTAAGACGAAAACTAGCAGTAAATCTAACACTGTATTTATTTGGCAATAACTTTTTAAGTTGGGAACAGCCAAATCAGCCGAAGCCTTTGAGCAGTTAGTTGATGAGTCCGAAGCCGATAATGCAACGCCTAATTTTTACATCCGTGCTAAAGCAGATATTTTAGTTATAATTTCTGGCTGCAAACCTTTTAATTCGTCGAGACTTAACCATCCTTCTTTCACTAATTTAGCAAAATCAAACACGATGGTCATATTATCGTAGTAATACTTTCCGTCTATTTCGTGTCTTTTACTGCTTAAGAGATCGTGAAGATACCATAAATCTTCTAGTTCAGTAATTGAACTAGCGCGATCGCGAATATAAGCAATTAAAGCGGTCGTTTCTCGCTCATAAGCTTTTTGCAATGCTTGTTTAGCTATTTTTTCCTCCACTTCAGACCATTTAGTTTCACTAGCTTGTAACATAAACACAGTATTATATTAATTTTCGATTAGATATATTATGTTTCTTAATTGTAAAAATAATAACATTAAAATGAGAATTAAAACTATTAAATATAAGTAAACATAGCAAATTAGGAAGTTGGCACAAATAAAAAAAAGCTGATTGCTTAACAATAAAAGCAATCAACTTTCTTCAGGTTTGCTTAATAGTTTTGAGCCAACCTATTAAGTTAAGAAAAATTTAGTTTTAATCAATTCCAAGATTTTATTAAAAAATTAACGAGCCAAATTCAACAATTCTTTAGGGGATGCTAATAGATCAATAGCAACAAAGAAAATTTTATTTTCAGCATTAAGTAAGAATCTCCAAGACATATTCATGCCCACGCCAGCACCAAACCAAGGAGTTTGGACTTTACCTGTTACCTTAATCTGAGTGTAACCATCCTCAGCAGGTTCAGAAACACCGCGCTCTGGAGCTAATTTAAGATTAGGACATTCTTCTTTGAAAAAACGCAACACTGCATCCTGACCAACAATTGGTTTTTTAAATGGAGGTTGCAACGCACTATCAGGGGTAAAAAGCTTGATTAGTTCGTCAAAATCATTAGCATTTAACAAGTTCATGTAGCTTAATACAGTAGTGTTGTTTACTCCTTCAATGCTGACTTTGGTTCGCTTAGAAATCTCTGTAGGAGGAGCAACAGGTTCGCTGACTCTGGTATAGTTATCCATCTTAGCTGGATCAAATCCCATATCAACTACAGAATTTCGTAATACTGTAATTTGCTGACCAGATTGTAATCCAGAGAGTGTATTCAAAACGGCAGTGGCATTGGCTGAAAGCTTATAACCTTCAGGAATAGGAGCGACAATTCCTTGTTCCATCAATTCCCCTAGTCGATACCAAAAACCCAGCTTGATGTTAGCAGTCCAAGTAGCGTAAGTCCTACAAATTGGGGTGTCAGCACGATTGGCTAGATCACACATTACTTGAGACTGTTCTTGAAAGCTCATCGCCTTAATTTCATCAAGGGTTGGTTCCGCAAATTGCATATTGGCAGCCCCTGGAGCAGCAACAGTAATAGTTTTGCCCATTTCTAAGTAAGCAAACCAAATTAACGCCAGTTGATCTTCTGCACTAAGTTGAATAAATCTCGCTGTTAATGCAGGTACAGCATCGGCAGATAAAGTATTGGGGAATATATTACGGGCTGAATCGATAGTAAATGGCATAGATGATTCTTGCTAAATTATCGTGCGATTAAAAAATACTACCCTTATTGTAAACATAATATTGACCAAAAAATAATTTTTATTACTAATACTTGCTATAAGTTTTTTTCTATGTAGTGCCGTTTACAGAAATCAGTGAGCAGTTACCAGTTACCAAAGTAGAAAGTAGTGAGTAGTAAAAAAAACTAAAAACTAAAAACTAAAAACTAATAGCTTTTCTCGTTATAGGTTATAGGTTATAGCTTAATTAGTTGTTTACTGAAGAATTACTGGATTTAGCTAAATAAATGCCACATAAAATTAAAATCACAGCTAAACCACTACTCAAACTTAGATTTTCGGTAAAAATCATCCAAGCTAAGAAAGCAGTAATAATTGGTTTTAACAGGGTAAATATGCCTACAAAGCTCGCAGAGAATCGTTTTAAACTGTAGACTAACAAGCCTTGTCCAAAAGTTTGACAGACAACCGCCAACGCAATGACAATGAGCCACCCCTGGGCAGAAATGGGTAATAATTGACTTTTTGTCCAATAAACTATGGGCAGAGCGATTAAAGCCCCACACCCACACCGCCAAAATAAAACTTTAGTGGTAGTACAACCGCGATCGCGCAAATGACCTACAATTAAAATATTCATTCCATGAAGTGCTGCGGAAAGTAGGGCAATACCATCACCAACTAAATAATTTGTACCCATTTGTAAATCATCCCAACCAATTGCTATTCCACCAATTATGGATAGCACCATTCCCAGCATAAATTGACGATTGAAGCTTTGTTTTAAAATTAGCCAAGCACCCAAACTAATAAATAAAGGTGTCAGACTACGCAATACAGTCGAGCTAGCAACACTGGTATGAGTAAAAGAAATTGCCCACAATAAAGCCGAGAAAGTAGCAGTAAGACTGGCAAGAATTAGCAAACCTTGCTGCTTATAGTTAGGATTATCTTCTTTAAGTTGAATTTGGTTAAATTCTGATGGAGTTTTAATTAGCTGCCAACAGCTGATGATGATCGTTCCAATCCAAAGACGATTAAAAATAGTTGTGGTGGGGCTAAGTTCTATTTCACTGAGTTTAGTAAAGATAGGTGAAAAAGCAAGAGCAATTACGGCGATGAATAAAATTCCGACACTTGAAGTATCTGTAACTACTTTTTGCCACGAGGATGATCGAGATGATTGATCAATTACTTTAGCAGTCTGATTTATTTGACTAATATAAGTTAATATACTCAAATTAAGAAAATGTTAACTAAAAGAAAAATTATTTAATTTATTTTTAACCATAACATTTAAGATGAAAATCCCAGAATTAGCCAGTTAACGCCAAAAAATACCGCCAAGCTATGATACTAGGCGGTTTTATAGTAATTTATTCTCTTCTACCTCTCAAGGTGTAACTTGATGGTGCAGAACTCTACATTGCAGAGCCAACACCAGCATAAGCACCGTAGAAAAAGATACCAACAACTGTGATGACACCCATGCCAGCTACTGTGGCGACAATCCACAAAGGAATTCTTCCATCTGCAAACATTGTTCTCAATCTCCTACTTCCTAATTAATAATTAAATTTGGTCAAAATAATAACTCTTCTAGTTAAAGAAATAACTAGAGAACAAAATGCCGAGAACCGCAACCAACAGTAAACCTAAATAAAGGGAAGTACGATTGAGTTCTACGGGCTGTCTATTGGGGTTTTGATTTCTATCCATTAGTGACTCCTATCGTTGGATAAATTGCATAGCGGCGATCGCGCCTAAAAAGAAAACAGTAGGTACTGCTAAAGTGTGAACTGCCAGCCATCTAACAGTAAAGATGGGGTAAGAAATGGGTTGATTAGGGCTATTACCTGTCATATTTTGTCACCTATTTTTGTTAATAATCTTATTGATTAAACTCTTTGATCTGTGCCTTGGCATCAAAGCGATCGCTTAAAATTGGTACTTCAATACGTTCTTGCGTAAAATATTCGTTAGGACGGGGAGTACCAAAAGCATCGTAAGCTAGTCCAGTGCTTACAAATAACCAACCTGCTATAAATAGCATGGGAATAGTGATACTGTGAATTACCCAGTATCGAACGCTTGTAATAATATCGGAAAATGGACGTTCTCCAGTAGTACCTGCCATGTGTTCTATTTCTCCTTATTAAAAGTTTTAAAGCTTTGTTTACATAATACGAAACAAGGGTATCTGCCTACAACTAACAACAGTTATCAAACAGCAGTACCAGCTTCAGGGACATATTTAAGTATTGTTCCTCGTTCACCTAGAATAAAGCCTTTCTGGGGTGAAACAAAAACTATTTTATAAAAATTAGAGGGAGCATTTTCGACATCACGATCTTTCGACCATGTTTGCCCTCCATCTGGACTAACTAATAGATTAGCACTTCCTCCTGCTAACCAAATTTCTTCGGGAGTACGATAAGCAACATCTAAAAATCCCCAGCTAGCCGAAAATTCAGGATAGATAGGTTCTCCCCATTCTTCATAATTATCTGAATCACTAAACTGAACCTGACCACCACGAGCTAGTAACCAAAGACTACCATCTTTATTAAAGCCCATATTTTGTAGACGACGAGAAGAAGTTCGTTGATGAGGTGTCCATTCTGTTTGACCAGGTTCCCAGGTAGAATAAAAATTACCTTTAGCTGAAACTGCTACATATTTACCGTCATTAGAACGATGAATATTTCTGGCTACTCCTACTGAACCTTCTACTAAGGCTTTCCAATTTTTTCCACCGTCTGTAGTTTGATAAATTGCTCCTAGATTTGTCACCATTTCGGCGGTAGATTTATCCAAGGCAACAATTCCCAAAGGCGAACCTGGTAATTTGGAACTGAGAGGAATACGTGACCAACTGCTGCCACCATCTTCGGTGTGTAGCAAAATTGAAGGCTGTCCTACAATCCAACCTTCATCCTCATTAAAACTAACGGCAGCTAAGGATACTTTTTCATCTCCTAATTCTAAGGCTTTTTGTGTCCAAGTTTCTCCGCCATCGCTGGTTTCAAACAAAGTTGCTTGTGTGCCAACTAGCCAACCATGATCTGAGTTACTAGCAAAAGCAATATCGGAAAAAATTGCTTCTGTGGGTAAAGTCAAAGTCTTCCAAGGGTTGGTTACAGTCGAAGGTACTTGACTACAGCTAATACAAAATATACAAACTGCAAATAAAATAGCTACTTGCTTTAATTTTTGAATCAATGAATTCATAAACATTTTTGTGACTAGTTGAGGCAGATAAAAGCGATATTTTGCAGTGTATAAACAGCAAATTCAAGGAAAAAAGATTATTAACTTGCTCTTTTTCCCAACCGCCGAGTATTTTACCTAATATTGCTAGTGTAAGCTGTATAAGCTCAGGAAAAACAAGAACCCTAACGCTAACGCTCCAAAAATTAAAATATTTTTTTGGGCAGGAGTTAGACGATTAACTCCTAAGCCATAATTTAAATTTTCGGCGAAGCCAGAAGGTGCGCCTTGTGCGCCAATATTGACAAATTGAGTTTTACGGACTCCACAGACAGGACAACGCCAATCATTCGGTAAATCGGTAAACAGAGTTCCTGCTGGGATATTTCCTTGGTTGTCTCCTTTGGATGGTACGTAAACATAGCCACATGAGCGACATTCATAACTCGACGGGGCTTGTTCGGCTAGGGTTTTTTCTCTTGCTAGAGTTTCCTCTGGAACTGATTGTTCTTCTTTAGCTGGCTCATTCATTGCTTTGTATTAAGCAAATATTAATTTTTTTATCTTTTATGAATTATCGCACAAAAAAGCACGGGTTATTCAAAGGATGAGGGTCGAATAAGGAAGTCGATAGTTGAATATTTTTTAAATGCTTAAATATTTTGCCCATCCTGATATTCAAAAATGTTTAGGAAGCATCTTCCCAGTCACTCAGTAATTCATGCTTTTGTTGATGTTGTTTGTTATTAACAGGTACTTGGGGAGTTCCTAAATAAATTTGCACTCTAGAGCGATCTTTGCATTTGACGTGTTGATACTTCTGTATTTTGGAACTGATTTGAGTAGTCGTCATAATACTCATCTTCCTTTGTTCAAGCTTCAATAATTGGCTGATTACATTTTGAGGATATAAAAAGACTTTGAAGAAACTGTGAGGATTTGCCAGTCACGACTTGCGTTCCCTTGTTTTCTGGCTTTCACTGGTAGTAGTAGTAGTAGTAGTAGTGACTTTGCGACTATTAAAGATTTCAAACCTGGTGAAGATAGATTTTTAAGCACGTTATAACGTTATATCAATTCTCGAAACTAGTAGTCCACCAATTTAATTTTATGGATCAAGATATTGCCTTCGATCTTAAATTAGCCCAAAGACAAGCCGAGCAAAATCAGTGTAACAATTATGAGCAACAATTTCAGTTAGGCAAGTCATTCCGTAATCAAGGTTTAAATCAGGAAGCAATTTATTATTTTTGTGAAACTATTAAACTTAATCCTACTTATAGTCCTGCTTATATATCTTTAAGATATATTGATTTAAAACCAAAACAGCGTCTACAATTAATTAATTTTTATCAGCAAGTATTAGTTGATTATCCCAATTTATTTGATGCTTTAGCTAATTTAGCTGAACTATTAACCCAAGAGAATAAATTAACAGAAGCGATCGCCCTGTCTCGTCAAGCTATTTATCATCAAACTATCTCTCATAATCCTGATCTGGCTCAAGTAGATTGGCAACTTAAAAAAGCCAAAGCTCCTGATTTTATAATTATTGGGGCAGGGAAATCTGGAACGACTTCTTTATATAAATACTTAGGCGATCATCCCCAAATATTATTACCTAATAAAAAGGAATTACGGTTTTTTGATAAAAATTTTACTCTGGGTTACGAGTGGTATTTAGCTCAATTTCCGAGTCTGACAGATCAATCACAATGGTTGACAGGAGAAGCTTCTCCTAGCTATTTATTTATGCCTCATGCAGCACAAAGACTCAAAGATTTTGCACCAAATAGTAAATTAATTTTAATGTTGCGTAATCCTGTCGAACGCTCTATTTCCGATTATTATCAAAATCTAAAAATAGGTGGTAGTAATCAAGCATTAGAACAAGTAATTACAACTGAACTCCAAAGAATTAAACACCAGACGGAAGTTGAATTATCTTATGGAGGTGGTATACTTTCTCAAAGTCTTTATTATTATAAACTCAAAAGATGGTTAAATATTTTTCCCAAAAGCCAGCTTTTAATTTTAAAAAGTGAAGATTTTTTTGCCCATCCTGGCAAATCTCTGGAACAGGTTTTTGATTTTTTAGGTTTAGCTAATATGCAGTATGATAATTATCAACAATATAATGTGGGTAATTATTCCGAAATTTCAGAACGGATTCAAGCGCAGTTAACTAAATTTTTCTTCCCTTATAATCAGCGATTATCAGAATATTTACAAATCGATTTTAATTGGTAAGTTATTATACAATATATAAACATATAAACATATAAACAAAAGAATTTAAACATAGTGAACAATTCTCAGAACAATACATCAAAAGCAATTGCCTTATTTCTCTCTCTAGGATTAATGTCTTCTCTCGTAGGCTGTGGTACTGGTAACCAAGGCGAGGATGATCCAGGAGAAGACGCTGGCGCACCAACAGAACAACCTGTTGACCAACAGGATGAAGATGGAGATGATGATCAAAATGAGCCTGCCGAAGAGGATGACGAAGGCGGTGAAGGTGGAGAAGATGGCTAACTTATCATATTGCAATAAATAGTTAAAAAATCTTACCAACTTCGTAAATATTAAAGTTACTCTGGCAAAATCGGCGTTACAAATAACGGTAGGATAGCCATACGGTTAATAGTAACTATGTCACAAGTAACTATAGAGTCGATTTTACAAGAAAAAAGAGTATTTAATCCGCCAGCAGAATTTTCTGCTCAAGCTGCGATTAAAGATATGGAAGAGTATAGAAAACTTTATGCTCTAGCAGTCAAAGATCCTAGTGGATTTTGGGCGAAATTAGCTGAAAAAGAACTACATTGGTTTAAAAGATGGGGCAAAACCCTAGATTGGCAACCACCTTTTGCTAAATGGTTTGTTGATGGCAAAATTAATATTTCTTACAACTGCTTAGACCGACATCTGACTACTCATCGCCGAGATAAACCTGCTCTAATTTGGGAGGGAGAACCAGGAGACTCACGAATTTTAACTTATACCCAACTGCATCAAGAAGTCTGTCAGATGGCAAATGTCATCAAGCAACTAGGAGTCAAAAAAGGCGATCGGGTGGGGATTTATATGCCCATGATTCCTGAAGCAGCGATCGCGATGTTAGCCTGTGCCAGAATTGGGGCAGCCCATAGTGTAGTTTTTGGTGGCTTTAGTGCCGAAGCTTTAAAAGCACGTCTTCAAGATGCCGAAGCGAAGCTAGTAATTACTGCCGATGGTGGCTGGCGCAAAGATAAAATTGTGCCTCTCAAAGATGCTGTAGATCAGGCACTTGCTCCGCAAGCCGAAGGCATCGCTAGTGACGTTCCTAGTGTGCAAAACGTCTTAGTGGTACAGCGTACGCAACAAGATATCCAGATGCAGCCAGGGCGAGATCATTGGTGGCATGAACTGCAACCTAATGCCTCAACTAACTGTCCTGCCGAACAGATGGACAGCGAAGACTTATTATTTATTCTTTATACAAGTGGCACTACAGGTAAACCAAAGGGAGTTGTCCACACTACAGGAGGCTATAATCTTTACACCCACATGACCTTTAAATGGACATTTGATATCAAAGAGAATGATATCTATTGGTGTACTGCCGATGTTGGTTGGATTACAGGACATAGTTATATTGTTTATGGGCCTCTTTCCAATGGTGCGACGACAGTTATGTATGAAGGTGCGCCCCGTCCTTCTAATCCTGGTTGTTTTTGGGATGTTGTGCAGAAATATAAGGTGACCGTATTTTATACTGCACCAACAGCTATCAGAGCCTTCATTAAAATGGGTGATGAACATCCCAACAGTCGCGATCTTTCTTCTTTACGTCTGCTGGGTACAGTAGGTGAACCAATTAATCCCGAAGCTTGGATGTGGTATCACAGAGTTATTGGTGGTGAACGTTGTCCGATTGTCGATACTTGGTGGCAGACAGAAACAGGAGGCTTGATGCTCACTCCCTTACCTGGAGCAACTCCCACCAAACCTGGATCGGCTACACTACCTTTCCCTGGGATTATTGCCGATGTAGTGGATTTAGAAGGCAACCCCGTTGGCACTAACCAAGGAGGCTATTTAGTAATTAAACATCCTTGGCCCAGTATGATGCGGACAGTATATAAAGATGACGATCGCTTTCGTCGTACTTATTGGGAACATATTCCCCCCAAAGATGGAAAATATCTCTATTTTGCTGGCGATGGCGCACGCAAAGACGAGGATGGCTATTTCTGGGTAATGGGTAGAGTAGACGATGTGATGAATATCTCAGGACACCGTTTAGGTACAATGGAGGTTGAATCAGCCTTAGTCTCCCATCCTGCTGTTGCTGAAGCTGCGGTTGTTTCTCGTCCTGATGAAGTGAAAGGGGAAGATGTTTATGCTTTTGTCACTTTAGAAGGTTCTTATCAACCCAGTGATGAATTAAAAGCAGAATTAAAACAACACGTAGTCAATGAGATTGGCGCGATCGCTCGTCCTGGAGAAATTCGCTTTACCGATGCTCTACCTAAAACTCGTTCTGGTAAGATTATTCGACGTTTCTTGCGGAATTTGGCAGCAGGGGAAGAATTGGTAGGTGATATTTCAACTATGGAAGACTTGAGTGTTTTGGATAAGTTGCGTGAAGGTGCATAATTATAATTAGTCTTTTGGGGTGGGCATTTGCTCATCCTGAATTCATTGTTCAAATACTGGAATCATAATTTTGCCGTAAGTTCAAACCAGATAAATCAATTCAAATATCTAAACACTTTCAACTCTACATATAATGCGAGCGCGTAGCGTCGGCTTCGCCTCATCGCCATTGAGCCAGCCTGACGATAAACGAATACCTCTCCCCTCTCTTCAGCAGTGAATTTAATTTTGTCCAACTATAGCAATACACATTAACGTTAGGACATTTTTAAAATTGCTACTTGCTACTTGCTACTTGCTACTTTCGAGCCGATAATCTATGTGTCCTAACTTAACTTGGTACGGCTATACTTGCAATACCTAAATCTTCGTAGTTGCTAATGTTAGTTTTGCAGCTTTTTTGGGAATTATAGTCTTGTCTATATTAATCAGATCATTGCACCTTGTTTTTTTTGCTTACTTAGGCAAAGAGAAATAATAATGTCAGCTAAAAAATATGAATCTAGTCAGCTTAGTTCTGTCCTCGACTCTTTATTTAAGCAGCAGGGTAATGGAATTTTAAGCTTAAAAACTCAAGTCACTTCTTGGCAGTATCAAAGATCTTGTATTTTGGTGCTGCATAATGGTGCATTGGTTTATGGAGATAGTAAAATATCTCAAGCTCCTAGCAACCAAGAGTTATGCAAAATGTTAGGAGATAAACTCAATCCTAATTTAATTAACGCTGCCTTATCAGTTGCCACTGAAAAAATAACCAACCCCAAATCAGTAAAAGAGTTAATAGAACTTTTAACCAAAATGAGAGTTTTTACTTGGGAAGAAGTAGAGACTTTTATAACTATCAAAATTATTTTAATTTTAGAAAGATTTTCTTCTTATCCAGGTGAAGCTCAATGGCAAGTAACTAATGATTTTGATCTGAGTTATGGGGCAGATAATCACGGTTTAAATTGGTCTGATATTCAAAAACAATTAACTCAACGTCAGCAAATATGGCAAAGTTTTGCACCAGAAATTCCAAGTATGGATGCCATTCCTGTTCTCAGTGAACAACAACTGCAACAGATCGATAATGCTCAGGTTAAAGAGCATTTGAGAAACTCAGTCGATGGTAGGCGTAACCTGATCGATATTGCCGCCAAAATGGACAAAGATCCTTTGACTGTGGCTAAAAGTTATCTCAATTGGGTTAACAATGGCTGGGTGAGTTTTCGGCAAATGTTTGAAGTAAGTCAGGCGGTAATTGATACAAAAGTACCAAGCCAATCGATTCAAGCTGGGATTCAGACTCAGGAAAACCAAAATCTTGAGGTTAATACACCGACACAGGTTTCTCAACCTCAAAATAGCCAAGATTTACCGATAGTTTTATCGGTTGATGATAGTCCAATTATTCAAACCACAATTAAACGGGCTTTACAAGAACATTACCAAGTTTTACTAGCAGACAAAGCAGTAGACGCGCTCAAAATCCTTAATCAACATCCAGTCAAGCTGCTGTTATTAGATTTAACCATGCCCGATGTTGATGGTTTAGAGTTCTGCCAACAAATTCGTAAAATCCCTAAATTCCGTGATTTGCCAATCATTATGGTGACAGCGCGAGATGGTCTAGTCAACAAAATGAAAGGGCATATTGCAGGTACTAGTAAATATCTCACTAAGCCCTTTAAGCCAGAAGAATTAAGGGAAGTTGTTCATCAATACATCAATCAATAATCACTCAATGTTAAGAATGCAACTATGGCAACTAAACCCTATTTAATTTTTAGTTTACACAATAAGCGATATGCGATCGCTGCTCAAAAAGTTACGGAAATATTTTTACTACCAGAATTAACCGTCGTAGCTGAAGCACCACCAGATATTGTTGGTCTACTCAATTTGCATAATCAGTTTATGCCAGTCATGCACTTAGATCTGCGCTTTGGTCACAAGTTTGATCAGTGCCAGCTGACTGACAGTGTAATTGTCGTTGAGTCTCCTGGTATACAGGTAGGAGTTATCGTCCATCAGGTAGAAACGGTTGTAGATATTGACGATCAATATATTCAAGGAGATTTAACCTACGGCAGAGACAGAAAGATTAACCAGGCATTTATTCAAGGAGTAATCAATCTCGATGACGAGATTATTTTGCTGTTAAATGTCGATAATTTAGTGCGTCATCCTGATGCCTTAGAGACACTAGTTGATCCTGAACTTTCAGAATCACAATTAAAATCAGCAGGAAAAGATTTTTATGATTTATATTTTCCCACAGCCACCACCACCGCCAGAGAAATTTTACATCAACGTGCTGCCAGTCTCAAAGATGCAACAGATAAGAGTGAATCAACAGAATTAATCCCAATTGCCGTAGTCAGTATTAACGGTAATTACTTTGGCTTGGATTTAGGGATTGTCAGAGAATTTACCAAAATTGGACGAGTTACAACTATTCCCTGTTGTCCCACTCACATTATCGGCAATATGAACCTGCGTGGCGAAATTCTGACCTTGATAGATATTCGCCAACCTTTGAACTTGGCAGTAAATAGTTATCAAAAACCAGCTAAAGCAGTGGTAATTGAGATTGCTGACATTGTGGCGGGCATTGTCGTCGAGGAGGTATTTGATGTCGTAGATTTTCGTCCCGAAGAACTAAAATCCGTGCCTGTGGCTATTGATACTAATACCGCAACCTATCTCAAAGGCATGGCAGATTATCAAAATCAGCCTTTGAACATCATTGATCTAACTAAACTGATTGCTCAAGGAGCGATGAGTGTAGAACTAGCAGCGTAAACAGATATTTTTATTGACTAACTAACTAAACTAAATTACAGGTAAATAATTATGAAAATTGGAACTCAGTTAACCGTAGGTGCGATCGCAATTGGAACAATTGTAGTAGGAAACTTGGGCGTAATTTTCCTTAACTCTTCCGAAAAAGATGCGAATGTAATTAACCTTTCTGGTTTAGTTCGGGGGGGGACTCAAAGGGCAGTAAAGTTGGAATTACTTAATAAATCCGATACCAAACTAATTTCTCAGTTAGATCAACTTATAGATGGCTTAATTAATGGTAGTGAAGAACTAGAAATACCTAAAGCTACTAATCCAGAGTACATTGCAGCCATGCAAGGAGTAGAAGCCCAGTGGAAAAAACTTAAACAGATTCTTAGCCAGTCTACAGAAGTTAACCAAGCAGAACTTTTACAAGAGAGTGAAAAGTTATTTGAGCTAGCTAACAAAACAGTGGAGATATCAGAAAAAATAGGAAAACAAGCAATTCAAAGATTTAAAATAATTGAGTTATTCGTGGCTATCTTCAGTTTAGGTGTTGTCGGTTTGATTGTTTTTGCTTCACGCCAAATTGCTTCTACTCTAGACAAATTTACCAATAATATTACGCAATCATCTGATGAAATTGCTGCCAAAGTAGAACGCCAAGAAACAGCAGCGAATGAACAGGCAGGTTCGGTTAGCCAAACCACTTCCACGGTGGACTTATTGGGGGAAACTTCCCGTCGCTCGGCAGTTCAAGCAGAAGAATCGGCAAAAAGTGCTAGTACCGCCCTCTCTCTAGCAGAAACTGGTGCAGAAACGGTAGAACAAACCAGGATCGGGATGGAAAGTTTGAAAGAAAGGGTAAGAGAAATTGCCGAACAAATTATTAACCTGAGTGAACAAACCGAACAAATTGCTGGTGTATCAGAACTGGTGGGGGACTTGGCAAACCAAACTAATATGCTCGCCCTAAACGCTGCGGTTGAGGCTGCACGGGCGGGAGAATATGGAAAAGGGTTCGGGGTGGTTGCTGGTGAGATTCGGAAACTGGCGGATCAAAGTCGTAAATCTGCCGATAAAATCAAAAACTTGGTAACGGATGTTCAAGCAGCAATGAATAGTGCGGTGATGGTAACGGATGAAGGTAAGAAAACCGCAGAATCTAGTATTGAATTAGCTTTGGGTACTGCCGAATCATTTATTGGGGTGAAAGATGCAATTAACAACGTGTTTGCCAACACCTCAGAAATTTCGGAGGCAGCCAAACAACAGGCGGTAGGTATTCAAGAAATTTTGGCTGCGGTAAACGCTCTTAACTTAGGTGCAATGGATACTGCTGCTGACATGGGAGATGTCAAAGTTTCTACAGTACAACTGAAAAAATCCGCAGAAGAACTGAAAGCGATTGTGTAGTTAGTGGTTAGTAGGGGCGCAAGGCTTGCGCCCTTGTAGTGGTTAGTAGGGGCGCAAGGCTTGCGCCCTTGTAGTGGTTAGTAGTTAGTAAGTTGGGAAGAGCGAGAGTGAAACCCAACAAAATACAAAATTAAAACTATGATGATTGAAGATGATGAGCTACGAGAGCTTTATAAAACTTCCAGTAGTGAACATATACAAAAGCTGGAATCTGAGTTGATGATCTTAGAGAAGAATCCCCAGGATGGTTCAGCACTTGAAGAATTTTTGCGCGAAGCCCATACCCTTAAGGGTGACTCGCGGATGCTGGGGTTAAATGAAATTGAAATGCTGGTGCATCAGTTGGAAGACTGTGTAGAAGGTATTAAAGCAGGTAAAGGAGACATTACTTCTGAATTGTGCGATCGCTTGTACCAAGGAATTGACGCTGTAAATCAATTAGCTCATCAGGCAATTACAGGGAAAACAGCAGCAGTTGATCCTTTGGCAGTGTTAACAGTGTTAATGGGTGGTAATAGTTCTCAGTCCGTTACTCAGGCTGAAAGGGATCTATTTGGGGATGATCCTAGTTCGGAAGCATCTTTGTTTCCAGATGATGAGCCTAATAGTTTCTTAGGAAATCAACTTAATTCAGAAGCGTCCTTGTTTCCAGATGTTGAGATTGATGAACTATTTCCTGATAATTCTGTTACTGAAGCATCTTTATTTGCCGATGATGATCCTAGTAACTTCTTAGTAGCACCGATAGCAGTTGCTCAAAAAAATATTAGCGAAACTGCCAATATCGCCACCTCTAATAGAGATTATCAAATTGACACCATTCGGGTCGATCCACAGAAGCTAGATGTCTTGGGAACTCAAGCCAGTGAGTTAGCTGTAACCAAGCTGCGTATTTCCCAGCAAATGACTCAAATTGAGCAAATGTTGACTCTTTGGGAAGTCTGGAATAAAGATAATGCCGATAGTGATAGTCTCCTAGCGTCAATTGCCAATAATCTAACCCCAGAACAACTGCAACCTCTGCGGTATTTCTTACACCATACTCAACAATGTTTAAACTCGTTTGCTGATGCTGCTAGCGACCTCAAAACTAGAGCTAGTGAAGATATTACCAGTTTAAGTATTATAAGCGATCGCCTGGAGTCAGGAATTCAAGATTTAAGACAATTACCTCTATCCACAGTTTTTAATATCTATCCCCGTATGGTGAGAGATTTAGCCAGACAACTAGGTAAAGAAATAAATCTGGTCATTGAAGGAGGCGATACCAAAGCAGATAAACGAATTTTAGAAGAAATCAAAGATCCTCTGTTGCATCTAATTCGTAATGCGATCGATCATGGTATAGAAACTCCAGCAGAACGAATTAGTCAGGGTAAACCTCAAACTGCCACTATTATTCTCAAAGGCTATCAGAGTGGTAGCAGTATCGGGATTGAAATTAGTGATGATGGACGAGGTTTAGATCTAGAAAGCATTATACAGACGGCAGTTAGGCGTAAGGTTCGTACCCAGGCTCAATTAGCTGCCATGAGCCAATCAGAAATTCAATCATTAATCTTTGCTTCTGGTTTTTCTACTCGGACTGAAATCACCGAACTTTCTGGTCGAGGTGTCGGTTTAGACGTAGTTAGAGCCAATGTCGAACGGCTCAAAGGTTCAATTCAGGTAGCTTCTACTCCTGGAAATGGCTGTAAATTCCAAGTACGGTTAAATACCAGCTTGGCAACTACTAAAGTCATGATTGTAGAACTTAATCAGACTCTTTATGCCTTACCCTTAGAATTCATCCAAACCATGATCACGCTACCACGAGATGATATCTACGAGATTGAAGGCAAACCAACAATTACTTTTGAAGAACAACTGATTTCTATAACTTGGCTAGCTCATTTACTCCAGTTAGATACCCCAGAAAATTACACCACAGGCAGACATAATCTTGCTTGTATTATCCTGCAAATTGGTGATGAACGCTTTGGAGTCATAGTTGATGACTTGATCGATCAGCAGGATGTAGTAATCAAACCTCAGAGTAAATTACTCAAACGCATTCCTAATATTTCTGGAGCGACTATTCTAGGCAGCGGGGAAGTGTGCATGATTCTTAATCCTCCTGACCTACTTCATTCACTGCGGAATGGTACTTGGCAGAATGTTACTCGCTCAACCGAATCAGTAGCCACCAAAAACAAACTCTTACTAGTTGAGGATTCGATCATTATTCGTACCCAAATGCAACGTCTTTTAAAAACCGCAGGTTACGATGTCACCATTGCCGAAAATGGTTTACAGGGTTGGCAGAAAGTTCAAGAGCAAGAATTTAATATTGTGCTGTCTGATGTGGAAATGCCACAAATGAATGGTTTGGAAATGACCACTAAAATTCGCCAACATAGCCAATACGCTCAATTACCAATTGTTTTAATCACCACTTTGGCATCACCAGAAGACAAGCGTCGCGGTAAAGAAGCAGGGGCAAATGCCTATCTAACTAAAGGTGATTTTGAGCAAGAATTGCTCTTTCAAACTCTTAATCAATTAATTGACTCTTAATAAAGATGAAAATTCAAAATCAACTAATTATTAGCTATTCTGCCCGTTTTTATTTTAAAGTCTTAGCGGGTGGAAAACCACTATAGCCGTACAACCCACATTCGGCAGCCCCACAGATGAAATACGAAAGAAATCTCCCAAAACCC
>CAYMWC010000079.1:0-21923 GCA_964393695.1 uncultured Pleurocapsa sp. | reverse complement strand
TTGATTCATTTTGAGTTTGTATCAATACTTTTTTGATTATTCTGCCAAATTTTTTAGAGAATAAACAACTTATTTAAATCAAAAAGATTCACTTTCAGCGTTGAAATTGATTGTTTTGATAGTTAAATTTATACTGAGGAAAATCCCACACCTGATGCACCCTTGGTGAAAATAAAATAAATTCTGTTCGTTTTTTAAATAAATATTTAAAAGTTAAATTTGAGATTATTGCTGGCAATTTTGATGTTATTGCCAGCAATCATTATACAGCGGTTTTCAGGCACATTGGGGACACCGAATTTTAATCATGGTGACCATCTATAGACTCAAAAGTTTATCTGTCCCCTATCTAGATGAAAACCGCTGTAAGAAATGTAAATTTAGTTTCTAATAGTAGTTGAAAAGTTTTAAAAATGTCAGGATGAAAATGTCAATATGCAAGAAATAAGTAATAGTAAGTAAAATAATTCAATACGTCAACAGGTAAAAAAAAAGCCCAAATGGACGAGATTAATCATTATTGATTCCCAAGCAGTGAAAAATACCTGTAATGCTAGTGTCGATTCCAAGGGCTTTTGTTTCTACCAAGGGACAAATGGGATTAAAAGACATCTCGCCATTGATACACTGGGATTTCCTTTCTTTACTGACTGTACAAGAGCCAATGTCTCGGATGCTCAGGGATTGATTGAAATGCTGAGGCTTAATGTTAACTATTTCAAATCGAACATTCAAGACACCGAAGTGTGTGGAATTTTATGGTCAATCTCTTTTCTGGACTGATTGCATATACTTACTTACCGAAGAAACCTTCTCTAGATCTAGAGCCTAAAGGACTGCCAGCTTTACCATCAGCCCTTTATTAATTTCGTCGAACTCACGTTATCAAATGCAACTTCCAAAATCAACCTCTGTTTTATTAGATTGATGATTAAGAGGCTTGCAGCCTCTTCCTAAGATCTCAAATGGGTTCTATAGGATTACCTTTACAGGATGTAAAAACAGGTTGGTCTAAATCAAAATTTTCAGATTTCATTGATAGCAAGAGATTTCATTGATAGCAAGAGAGATTGAAGTCCAGATGTCAGTGTAATAGTTCTGGCTATATTGGTTTTGGTCGCCTTTCTAACGCCTCGACTCAAGCTCTCACCGATCCAAACTGTTGAGCAGTCTTCATTTAAATGTTTCCAACGTAAACCAATAGCTTCTCCTGTTCTGCATCCTGTCCCGAATAAAAACTCTACAAATTCTGCATAATAAAAATAATATTTATCCTGCTCAAACCCTTGAATAATCGCGTTAATCTCTTCTGTAGTGAATGGTTTGGGCATTTGCTTTGGAGGAACTTTAATTCTTTTGATTAGAGATTTCCAGGGATCGAACTCAATTATTTCTTGCTCAATTCCCCATTGCCAACAAGCAGACAGCCAGACAAGAGACTGTTTTAAAGTTACGGGAGCTAATTTTCTCGACAGACATTGATAAAATTCCTCATAATAATCCTGTTTAAAATTTGTGGCAGGTTGGTTCACCAAAGAGTCTAGAGAAGTTTTGCTTTTTAAGTTAAAGGATCGTAGATGAGTTAGAACAGTTTGATATTTTTCTAAGGAACGAGGAGAGGATACAAATTTGGATTTGTATTCAATAAATCCTAAAATTAACTCTTCGATAGTTACTGAATCTGCATCGATTTCTTCCTGAGTTTTTTGTGGTCTATATTTTTTTAGAGTGGAATCAAAGTTGCCTGAAATAATATCTAATTCAATTTGTCGGGCTTTTTGTTCGGCAAATTTTCGGTTGATGCTTGTATCTGGTAAACCAAGAGCGAAGGCTCGTCGTTTACCTGTGTGAGTAAACCTTAACCGAAGCCAGCCTTTATCAGACTCAATTTTTACTGTTCCTTTGGCTTTTTTCTTTTGTCTACCACTTTGTCTACCAATAATACCTTGATCGCTTTGTGCCATGAGGAGTTTAAGGGCGAAAATTCGTCTACCAATCTTCTACCAATTTTAGCTTGAAACCCCCTGAAAAATGCCCAAAACACGTTGCTTATTGAGAATCAAAAGGGATTTAAAATTATCGCTAAAAACAACAAAACCCTCTCAGAGAGAAGGTTTAAAATGTATCGGAGCGACGGGATTTGAACCCATGACCCCCACTACCCCAAAGTGGTACGCTACCAAGCTGCGCTACGCCCCGTCTAAGATTTTTAGCTGTGTACTAATTAGATCTGTAATCAGTGCTTGAACATCATATCACAATTAGACTAACCTTTGGCAAGTTATCTTTGAGCATTAAAAAGATTTTAAAAAATAGAGAGGCTTTATCAATTTTTGATTAACTGACCGTAAAAACACTATGAGGCTTGAATAAGGCGTGTATGATTGTAAGTAATATTATTTAGATAAATATACCCAAGGTCGTCACTATATAGTTTATGTTAGACAGTATTTTTTTGTCCCAGTCTTCATTTTCCAAACCACTAAATGTTGTCATTATTGAACCTCACAGAGAGCAGGGAAGACTGTTAAATGACCTTTTGAAAAATCAAAGACCTAGTCTCCAAATTGTTTTATTGGAAAGCTCAGAGCTAGTTTTTTCTTTGATGTATGGACAGATGAATATTGATATATTGTTTTTTGATATTGAAGAAGAATCTAATACCGACAATCTAGCTCTAATTAAAGCGATTTCACCTCAAACTAGTCTAATTCATTGGAGTGATTATCAACATCCAGAGGTAATTGAGTTGTTATATTCTCTGGGAGTAAATTCCTTTTGTACTAAAGAAAGTGATGCTGCAATCATTCTCGAAGCTACAGATCTGGCAGTTAATTATCCTCAATCTTTATATCTCGATCAAAAACTTTATCAATGTTTACCATTACTGCAAAACTAGAACTAAAATTCAGACAATAATATAAACTAATGTATCAGCTTATTGATAGTTTTGATGTCTGATTTATTTGCCGAACATAAGAATCGACTAACTGAATTAATTAAAGTCTATAGCGATCGCGTTGATTTTTTGACTATTCGTTTAGAACAAGCAGCAGAAACTAATATTTTATTGCGAACCAGTAAAATTGAAACTTTGAGCGAAAGTCTGGCTTTGGGTGGACAAGTGAGAGCTTGTTATCGTGGCGGTTGGGGATTTGCAGCCTTTAATGATCTAGAAACTTTAGTTGCCAGAATTGAAGAAGCGATCGCAGCAGCCAAAATAGTAGGAGATGGAGAAACTATCCTCGCTCCCGTTGAACCAATTCAAGATCTATGCGAAGTTCCCTTTAAAGGCAGCAATCCCAGGCAAATTTCTTTAGCAGACAAAAAAGCCCTGTGCGATCGCTATAATCAGTTATTACGCGGATATCACAGCAGTTTAACTGCTACTTCTGTTAGCTATAGTGATAGTTCTCAAAGAATCATTATTGCTACCTCAGAAGGTAGTATGATCGAACAGTCTTGGTCAGATCTGGAAATGCGTTTTTCTGCCACTGCTAGAGCAGATGAAATGATACAAACGGGCAGAGAAACTACAGGTTCGCGTCAGGCTTACGAAGATTTAACTAATTTAGATTCACAGGTCATTGGTGCAGCCCAAAGAGCAGTAGCTGCTTTATCTTTACCTAAAATTAAGGGCGATATTTATACAGTAGTAATTGACCCTATCTTGACTGGGTTATTTGTGCATGAGGCTTTTGGACATCTTTCGGAAGCAGATATGGCTTATGAAAATCCCGATTTCTTGGAAGTTATGAGTATGGGTAAGCGTTTTGGTTCTGAGGATTTACAAATTTTTGATGGTGCTGCCCCTCTAGAGTCAGAGCAAAATTATATCCATCGGGGTAGTTATTTTTATGATGACGAAGGTACTCCTGCTACGACTACTCAGCTAATTAAAGATGGCATTTTGGTAGGCAGACTTCACTCCCGTGAAACCGCAGGTAAATTAGGAGAAAAACCTACAGGTAACGCTCGTTGTCTGAACTATCATTATTCCCCAATTGTCAGAATGACTAATACTTGGATTGCTCGTGGCAGTACTCCTGTCCCTGATTTATTCCAAGATATTACTGAAGGAGTCTATGCTCGTAATTGGCTAGGAGGTATGACTAACGGGGAAATGTTTACTTTTAGTGCTGGAGAAGCTTGGATGATTAGGAATGGTAAACTAGCTGAACCTGTTAAAGATGTTACTCTTTCTGGTAATGTCTTTAAAACTCTAGCTAACATTGAAGCGATTGGTGATGATTTTTATTGGGATGAGTCTGGTGGTTGTGGTAAGGGAGGACAATCGGGTTTAGCCGTTGGTTGTGGAGGCCCAAGTCTGAGAATTAAAGATGTTACCATCGGTGGAGATGCTAATTAACCTGAATTGAGATTAATTATGACTTCACCACTACAGCAAATTGAAGCATTTCTCACGATTTCTCCCACTCTTGCTACTTCTGGACAACCTACCACCGAACAGTTTGCCGATATCTTATTTGAAGGCTATAGCTTAATTATCAACCTAGCAACCCCTGCTTCTAGTAATTGGAATCCTGATGAACTAGCGATCGCTCAAAACCTGGGAATGGAATATATTGGTATTCCGATTGATTGGGAAGCTCCTACTCTCAATGACTTTGAACAGCTTGCCGATCTACTAGATGCTAATCCAGAACGCAAAATTTGGGTACATTGTGCTAAAAACATGCGTGTCTCTGCCATGATTTATCTTTATAATCGACTGCGCAAAGGTTACAGTGAAGCAACTGCCCGTCGTTATCTTGAACAAATCTGGCAACCAAACGAAATTTGGCAGAATTTTATTAATAGAGCGATCGCTAATTCAGAATTCAAATTTTAATAAATCTATTGAGTCGATAACTTTTATAATTTGAATAAGAAAAACCCAGCCGTCAAAACTGGGTTCTGGAGCAAGACTATTACAAATGAACTAGTTATACAGGGTAATAATTGTTCGCTAGTCCAAAGAGAAAAACTTGATGAGTGATTAGTAACTTTTTAATTACTTACTAATCCTAAGAACAATAGTTATCATCTTAGTTATTGAGTTATATTACAACAGTGTATTTACGAGGATTTAGAAGTTCATCCTCTTTTTTTTTTGGTTATTCTTACTGAAGGTCAAAATAGATGTATGTTGATTGTTATCTGTGGTACAACTGCTAGTGGGAAGTCTGGTTTGGCTCTAGAGATAGCACAACGTTTAAATTCAATTATTATTAGTGCTGATTCGCGTCAAATCTATCGTGAATTTGATATTGGCACAGCTAAACCATTCTTAACCGAACAGAAATTAGTTCCTCACTATCAGATAGATATCTGCCAACCTACAGAAACTTTAACTCTTTGGCAATATCAACAGCAAACACAAGCATTAATTGAGCGCAATACTAGGGGAAATCACTGTCTCCCTCTACTAGTAGGTGGCACAGGTTTATATTTGGATTCGATCACCAAAGGCTTAAAAATTCCTAGAGTCTCACCGCAACCAGAACTGCGATCGCAATTATCGGCTTTGGGACAAACTCAACTTCATGGTTGGTTATCTCAGGTTGATCCAGCAGCAGCAGGTAAGATTCACTCTCATGATCAATTTAGAACTTTAAGAGCTTTAGAGGTTTTTTACGTTACAGGTAGACCTATTTCTGAACAACAAGGCGAAAATTTACCTAATTATCCGATTTTACAAATTGGTTTGGACTGTGAAGTGGCTAAACTAGATCAGAGAATTGCTACCCGTACTCAACAAATGATCGAGCAAGGCTTGATTCAAGAAGTAGATACTCTTTGTAGAAAATATGGTACAGATTTACCTTTGTTAAATACCTTGGGTTACGCTGAAATTAAACAATATCTGGCTGGAAAAGTTGAGCTTAAAGAGGCGATCGTCCTGATGATAACTCATACTCGTCAATTTGCTAAACGTCAACGTACTTGGTTCCGAAAAAATAAGCAAATTAATTGGTTCGATACTACCAGTCCTGATTTAGTCGAACAAGTCTGGCAAAAAATACAAGCATTTATTAATTGATAATTGATAATTGATAATTGATAATTGATAATTGATAATTGATAATTAGTTAATTTGGTAAAGCAACCTCTGTTTACTTAAGCTTAGAGCTTAGAACTTAAAGCTATTAAAAGCTGATAGTCAAATAATAATCAATGTTAAATGGTAAAAACGCAATCTTAGATGGATTGGCTCTATTGGTGTGGGGCATTCTTTTATTAAAATATGGGTTTACAGGACAATATAGATTATTAATCCATCCCAATTATTTTGTTTTAATTATGGCTACTGGGATGGTATTAATTGTCTTAGGGATAATTAAAATTCTAACTATTGTAACTGGCAAGTACCTGAATACCGCACCAGCACACATCACCTTATTTCCCCCAGGATTAGGGAGTACAATACTTTTAGTCGTAGCGATCGCTGGCTTGCTCATTCCTCCAAAAATTCTCTCTAGTCAAACTGCTATGCAACGAGGTGTAAGTGAACTGCCTCTAACTCGTTCTCAACCCCAGGCGTTTCGGACTACTACTAAACCAGAAACGCGATCGCTGATTGACTGGATTCGCACCATTAACGCTTATCCTGAACCAGATGCCTATACTGGACAAGCTACTAATGTTAGTGGGTTCGTACTACATTTACCCGAACTTCCTGATAATTATTTAATGTTGTCCAGGTTTGTGATTACTTGTTGTGCAGTGGATGCTTATCCTATTGGGTTGCCTGTGAAGTTAGGTGTAAGCCGTAATAATTATCCTGTCGATACTTGGCTAGAAATAAAAGGAGAAATGATTACCGAAACTTTACCTAGTAAAGATAGTATGAATGCCAAAATCTTCAATAAACGTTCTTTAGTTATTGCAGCTAAATCCATCCAAGCAATTCCCACTCCTAAAGATCCCTATGATTTTCAGTAAATCCTTTGCACAAATTAAAAATATAGGCTGAGATAGAAGTCAGAAGTCAGAAGTCAGAAGTCAGAGGTCAGATTTTAAAGATTTAATAATAGCTACTAAAATTCTGATTATCTCGTCAATTTCTTTAAGTAGCAAGCTAAACTTTTTTAGGGGAACTATTTCAGTTTCAATCATTATTTCTATCCAATATTCAGTTTCTCTTGCTTCTTTTAAAGCTATTTCATATTTATTAATAAAATCTTTTTTTGACTGTGCTGAAATTGCTTCTTTGCAATTTGCTCCGATAGAAGTACCTGATCTTAAAAATTGCTTGGAAAGTACTCTTGAAGCATCGTCATGGCTATATTTTTTAATAATTTCACTGTAGGCTTTTATAACTCTAATCACAAAAATTTTGCTTCTATTTTGAATGGTTATGCTATTATTAATCATTGATAAAGTATGAATGTAGGAATTCAATTTTATCACTCAGAGGTTAGACATTTCTGACCTCTGACCTCTGACCTCTGACCTCTGACCTCTGACCTCTGACCTCTGACCTCTGATAAATGCAGTTATCATCACCATCGATAGATCGAATTGCGATCGCTTTAATCATTTTTTTAAGTATAATTATCGGTTTATTGATTGGAACTGGTACTGCTTGTCAAACTAACTGTATCTTTCATACAGGGGGAAGAGTTAGTAATTTTAGTTGGCAGAATAAAACCATTGGTTATCAAGATCGGGCTTTCTTGTTAACATTTAATCGCCCTGTAGATCGTGGGAGTGTTGAACAACATTTAACAATTGTCCCCCCATTACCTGGCAAAATTAGTTGGTCTGGATTAAGACTAGCCTATACTCTTAACTCTCCTGCCCCTTATGGTGAGGGGTATAAAATATCTCTTAGTCAAGCAAAAGATAAATTTGCTGCGGGAAATTTACCAGGAAAGCCAATCGAACCGTTTGAAGCCAAATTTCGGAGTCGAGATCGCGCTTTTGCTTATATTGGTAGTCAGGGAGAAGAACAAGGAAGATTAATCTTATATGACTGGACAAAGCAACAAAAAAAGATTCTGACTCCTGCTAACTTGGTTGTCTTTGAATTTACTCCCTATCCCCAAGGCGAGCGCCTATTATTTTCTGCCTCTTTTGAGAATCAAGGTGTTGATGGAATTCGGAATTTGCAACTATATACGGTAACAACGGGATTAGATCAGTCTCAATCTAGCCAATTCACCCCCAAGGTGGAACTAATTTTAGACGCTCAAAAATACCAAAACAATAAATTTGCCCTTGCCCAAGACGGCGAGAAAATTGTCGTGCAGCGACTTAATCGTGAACAGCCTGATGACTTTGGGTTGTGGGTAATTGAAACTAACCAAAAACCGCAACTAATTACTGATGCCCAGATAGGAGATTTTTTAATTACTCCTGATAGCCAAACGGTTGCTGTTGCTCAAGGAGAAGGAATAGCCTTACTGCCTTTAGAACCAAATGCTCAACCCCTTGATTTTTTACCCAAGTTTGGTCAAGTGCTAAGTTTTACTGCTGATGGGACAGGGGCAGCGATGATTAATTACAATACCGACAATGCCAAGTTACGCTATACGCGATCGCTTTTTTATGTCAACAATCAGGGAATACAAAAGGAATTATTAAACACTAACGGCTCAATTCAAGATTGTCAATTTGCGCCTACAGGTAAAACTATATATTGCTGGCTAACAGAACTTGAAAAAGGTATAGAGTATTCAGAAAAGCCTTATTTAGCAGCGATCGACTTAAAATCTGCAACTAGTCAAACTCTGCTCAAATTACCAAAATATCAAGACAGCACCATTAGTATTGCTCCCGATGGACTAGGAATTTTATTTAGTCAGTTTCCCAATAATGAAACTGCTAATCCTATTAATCCTTCTAACAGCAGCATTTGGCTACTGATTCCGCCGACACTACAGGATTTAGAGTCACAAACATCTCAGGCTGAAAATTTACCTTTCGTTGGTTTTCACCCTCAATGGCTACCTTAGATAAGCTGGTCAATATTAAATGATTAACTTTGCATAAGCTAGGTCAACTTGACTAGATATCTAAAACTAGAATAAAAGTATAATGGATAAAAGATAGGGGGGTTAACGATGAGGAGCTTTAATTTAACTGACGATTTATATTGGACACCTCAAGCTCAAGCTAAACTTAGAATGATTCCTTTCTTTGTTCGTCCTCAAGCACGCCAAAAAATCGAAGCAATGACGCGTGCTGCGGAGTTGGAAGAAGTTACTGCCGATATTGTCGAACAAGCTAGAGCCGAGTTTGGACAATAGTGTAACGAAAATTTACTCTTGATAAGAAATTTCCAGAGGAGCAAATTTCATACATCTAATTTCAATTTAATTTTGACACGCTTAACGTCATCGTGATTACTTTCATTTTTAATGGCGATCGCTTGTAAATGGGGAAACAAAGACTGAAGGGCTAATTTGCTGACTTTATATATGGGGATTTGTGTGTCTAATACAGATGTTCTGGCGGTTAAATCGATATATGTAGAATGATTTTGATTAAAATTTAGATAATTGAAGATTTGTTGTAATTCTGGATTATTTAACCAAGCTTTGGGTAATTGAGACGTAATTTCTCCTTTATTTTCTCCAATTAAGGCAGTTTCGGCGGTTAATCCTGAGGAGTTGATTGCCAGGGATAAACTCAAAATCTTTTCTAGATTAGGTTTGGTTGAAGTTGCAGATTTATCTAACCAAGCTGATATCCCTGAAATATCAATATAGGCCACCCCAATGTGAGGACGTTTAATATAACTTAAAGCTGTTTGATAAGAGTCTGCGTGTTCTAGATTGAGATTAACGGCTTGAGCTTGATTAACTGCTTGTTTAAGGATTTGAGGCTGATTGGCAAATAAAACAAAATCTCCGACTACCGCACTTGCCCAGATTGACGGCTCTTTTGCGAGTTTACTAACAGACTGGGAGACAATATTAACTCCTTTGTATAACTCTAAATTGAGATTAGTTTGTTCAGATAAAAAATTGCCTAGAGTTTTTTGAGCTAACTGAGTATTTTTAGTCGCTGCTGCTAATAAATAGCCTGGTTGTGCGCCATTATTAGGATTGCGATCATAGTCTAAGCTAGTAATTGCCAGAGTCAGTTCATCTCCTAACCAGGGTTTAAGATCTCGTTGATAATCAAAGCCAATTGGTTGCAGTAAGTCAGTTTCCCACTGTTGCCATTCTCGGAGATCGCCCTGACGATGTGAGAGAGGCAGAGAAACTTGACGTAAAGCATTTAGCTTTTCTGGATTAGTTAGCAAAGACAGCATTGCTGGAGCTTGTTTGGGAATAAATATAGCTGCTTGGGGAAAAGTATTAACTCCCCCTTTTAACAGATTGATTGAGCTTTGAGTTACAATCCAACCTAAACTTGCAACAACTACCAGAAATAAAGTTATTGCTCCGATTAACAAAGTCCAGAAAAAAGAACGAAATTTCATCAACAAGATGCTTTTAAAGCTTTTACTAACATTATAGATATAGTTAGTTAGTAACAAAATTAACAATCAATCAGAACCAACCTGCCAGAAATTTAATCTATAGTAGAATTTTAGACTCACTAATTATTAGTAAATATATATTAAAATACTGCCATGACTGAAATTGATGTCCACTCGTTAGCAATACGAATGGCTGAAGCTGGGCGAAATTTACAACTAATTGATGTTAGAGAAAGAAGTGAGGCAGCGATCGCTTTTATAGAAGGTTTTGATCTCTATCCTCTGAGCGAGTTTGAACAATGGTCAGAAGCAATTTTAACTCGTCTTCAGCCAGAGGCAGAGACTTTAGTTATATGTCATCATGGAATTCGATCAGCCCAACTTTGTCAATGGTTAGCAACCAGAGGCTTTAGTAACGTCCAAAACGTGATGGGTGGTATTGATGCTTATTCTCGCTTGGTTGATTCGACTATAAACCGTTACTAATTAACTTTTAAAAGTCTGAGTTACAGGTTATACTCTAGCAAAATTTTAAGATCATTATAATAATTCATATTATATTAATAATATATAATGACACATTCATCTGATCTCAGTGCCAGACATCAAAATATACTCAAAGCCACAATTAAACACTATATTGCTACCGCTGAGCCAGTCGCCTCCAAGACTTTAGCCAAGGAATACAACCTTAATGTTAGTTCGGCTACTATTCGCAATATCATGGGACGTTTAGAGGCGGAAGGACTACTGTATCAACCTCACACATCAGCAGGAAGAGTGCCTTCTGATTCAGGATACCGTACTTATGTCGATCATTTAATTGTTCCTGATGACAAAATTAATACAATGATTCAAAAATTGCTACATCAGGAATTACAAGTAGCCAGAGCTAGTTTTGAAGCTTTATTACAAAGAACAGCTAAAATTTTAGCAGCTTTTAGTGGTTACATTGCTTTAATTACTTTTCCTCAAAATTGTAATAGTACTTTGCGCCATTTACAATTGGTGCGAGTGGCTACTAATCAAATCATGCTCATTGTCGTCACAGACTTCTATCAAACTCAGTCAATTTTAATTGAATCACCTTGGCAGTCAAACGAAGTAGATGAATCCTTTTTGGAACACGAATTAGAGCTTTTATCTAATTTTCTTGCTCATCAATTGGAGGGACGTTCTTTAACCGAAATTGCGACTCTAGATTGGGCAAAAATAGATCTTGAGTTTGTTCAATACACGAGTTTTTTGAGCACATTATTAGAGCAGTTAAAAGTGTCATTTCAAGCAAGTAATTCTAGCCCAATCTTAATTCATGGTGTAGCCGAATTTTTACGTCAGCCAGAATTTTCTCAACTCCAACAGGTACAAAATCTTTTAGCTTTATTAGAAGAACAACAAGAGCAGCTATTGCCGATTATCTTTACTTTGCCTGCAATCAAAGATTCTCTCAAGCGAGTAAGGATCAAAATTGGAACTGAAAATCATTTAGAACCCATGCGTACCTGTACTTTAATTTCAGCTAATTACTATCAAGATGATACCCCAGTCGGTAGTGTTGGTATTTTAGGCCCTAAAAGAATGTTGTATGAAAATGCGATCGCTTTAGTTGAAAATACTGCTGACTATCTCTCTAATCCTTTTCAACTTATTTAAGCTTCTATTCCTTACCCATAAGTCTATTTTAAGTCTTTCTCCACTAAAGTAATTGCTATATGTTTACTAGTAAAATAAACGTATATCTTATGGAAGAATGACAATGCAAACTAGTGATCGGTCGGCTAGGCGTCAGCCTAATCCCCAAACCTATACAAACGATAATTCCTCAGTTGAAAATAATAGCGGTAGTCAGATTTTGACTCTAACCAGAAGTGCATCGGTAAGTCGCACCACAGGAGAAACAGACGTACAGGTTGAATTAAATATCGACGGCACTGGGAAATGTCAGGCTGATACGGGAATTCCTTTTCTTGACCATATGCTCAACCAGATTTCTGCTCATGGTCTGATCGATCTCCAGGTTCAAGCCAAAGGAGATATTGAAATTGACGATCACCATACCAACGAAGATGTTGGTATAACCTTGGGTATGGCATTAGCTAAAGCTTTAGGCGATCGCAAGGGCATTGTTCGTTTTGGTCATTTTGTTGCTCCTTTAGATGAGTCTTTGGTTGAGGTAGCCCTAGATTTTTCAGGTAGACCGCATTTAAGTTATGGTTTAAATATCCCTACCCAGCGAGTCGGCACTTATGACACTCAATTAGTGAGAGAATTTTTTGTAGCGGTAGTTAATCACTCTCAAATGACTCTCCATATTCGTCAACTCGACGGCATTAATTCTCATCATATTATTGAAGCAACTTTTAAAGCTTTTGCTCGTGCTATGCGTATGGCTATCGAAGTCGATCCTCGTCGGGCTAGCTCAATTCCTAGTTCTAAGGGAGTTTTGTAACAGTCATCAGTCATTAGTAAATAGTCATTAGTCATCAGTAAATAGGAAGTAGGAAGTAGGAAGTAATCAATGTATGACAGTAACAATATCTAGTCAGTGGGTACAAGTTCAAAATCAAGATTTGGCAATAGATGCTTATTTAGCTATGCCAGAGTCAGGAGGGACTTATCCTGCTATTGTGGTAATTCAAGAGATTTTTGGTGTAAATGAACATATTCGGGATGTTACCGAAAGATTGGCTGCCGAGAGATATGTGGCGATCGCTCCTGCTATTTATCAACGTCAAGCACCAGGGTTTGAAGTTGGCTATACCGAGGCAGATGTAAAAATTGGCAGAGAATATAAAAATCAAACAAAAGCTGCTGAATTAGTTGGCGATATTCAAGCTATTATTAATTATCTTTATAGTCTGTCTCAAGTCAAACAGGAAGGGGTTGGGACAATTGGTTTTTGTTTTGGTGGTCATGTAGTCTATTTAGCAGCAGCTACTCTTAAGGATATTACAGCAACAGCTTCTTTTTATGGGGCGCAAATTGCAACTTGGTGTCCTGGAGATGGTGAACCTACTATAACTCGTACTAAAGATATCACAGGTACTATTTATACCTTTTTTGGCACAGAAGATCCTTTAATTCCTAATGAACAAACGGAGCGAATAGAGGCAGAATTAAAGAAGCAGAATATTGACCATCAGATATTTCGCTATCAAGGAGCAACTCATGGCTTTATGTGTGACCGCCGTGAGAGTTATAATCCTGATGCAGCTAAAGATGCTTGGAAAAAAGTGCTAGACTTGTTTAGCCAAAAGCTATAAATAGAGTAAAGTTTTAATTATTCTGTTTTGCTTGATTCAGTTACCATTCACTATTCACATTATTATGTCAGATTCAACATCCTCCTCTAAGTCGGCTCAAGCTTTTTCTATGGAAGATTTTGAGAATGCCCTACAACAATACGACTATGATTTTTCTAAAGGGCAGAAAGTTCAAGGAACAGTCTCTCAAATTATCGCTGATGGAGCGTATGTTGATATTGGTGGCAAATCCCCTGGTTTTATCCCTACTAATGAAGCAGCTTTGGGTTTTGTTGCTGACTTAGAAACAATTTTACCTGTTGGCACAACCCATGAATTTATCATTATTCGCGAGCAAGACTCGGATGGTCAAGTTACTCTTTCGATTCGTCAGCTAGCACTAGATAAAGCTTGGGCAGAAATAAAAGAGATGGCAGACAGTGGTAAATCAACTCAAATGCGGGTAACTGGTGCGAATAAAGGTGGTGTAACAGGAGAAGTTTCAGGATTAAGAGCCTTTATACCGCGATCGCACTTACAACAGCGTGATAATTTAGAATCTCTGACAGGACAACTTTTAACCGCTACTTTTTTAGAAGTAAACCAAGAGAATAGAAAGATTGTCTTGTCTCAACGAGATGCCATGCGGGCTGTAGCCATGAATAGCATTGCACAAGGAGCGTTGATGTCAGGTAGAATTGTCAATATCAAGCCCTACGGTGTTTTTGTCGATCTCGAAGGAGCAACAGGCTTATTACACATTAAAGAAATTAGTAACGCCCGTATTGAATCTTTAAACACTCTCTTCCAAGTTGGACAAGAAATTAAAGTGGTCATTAAAGAAATTGACGAATATCAAAATCGGATGTCCCTTTCAATGAAAGCTTTGGAAGAATATCCAGGGGAAAACCTTGAAAAACTAGATCAGGTAATGGAAAATGCCGAGGAACGCTGGGAAAAAGCTCAAAACCAAAACTCTCAATCAGCTATTCAAGCAGATTCTTAAGTTTGTTGATGGTTCATTGTTTTTTACAATTTGTAGAGTGAACAGAAGCCAAGTAATTTTATAAATAAAAAATTGCCAATATTGCCAATATGTAGGGGCTTATGCCATAAGCCCTCATAAAATTAAGTGTTTGCATTCTTTTTTCAAAATTAAATTGTTTTAGATTATCTAATTCTATATGGAAATAATGACCTATATAGGTCTTTTAGCAGGAGTTTTGACTACTATCTCTTTTTTGCCTCAAGCAATTAAAACCTGGCAGACAAAATCCACTAAAGATATCTCTCTCGCTATGTTTCTGTGTTTTTGCACTGGGGTGCTACTGTGGGTAATTTATGGTTTTTATACTCAAAATTTACCTGTATTTCTCGCCAACTTCGCTACTTTTGCTTTAGCGTTTTCGATTTTGGTTTGTAAGCTCAAATACGGTTAGGGTAAAAAAGTAGAAAGTAGAAAGTAGGAAGTAAAAAGTGAGAAGTATTAATTCCTAAGCTTTTTGCTGACTCTCTTTTGCTGTAATAATAAAGTTTAACAGTATTATTTTGAGATGGTAGTTGTGAATATTCCAGCTAATATTGTCGCTATTTTAGGAACAGGAGTGTGGGGTTCAGCTTTAGGCAAAATCGCTGCTAGCAATGATCATGATGTTCGTTTTTGGTCACATCGTGGTGCTACTCCCTTAGAATCTGTAGTTAATGAAGCAGTAATTGTGCTATCGGCAGTTGCCATGAAAGGGGTAATTCCGACGATTGGAAAATTGCGATCGCTCAATCTTCCTCCTGATAAAATTATAGTCACCGCTACTAAAGGCTTAGATCCTGAAACCACCAGAACACCTTCACAAATTTGGCAGGTAGCTTTTCCTGATAACCCTGTAGTTGTACTATCGGGCCCTAATCTCTCGAAAGAAATAGCCCAAGGTTTACCCGCAGCTACAGTAGTGGCTAGTAATAATTTGGCTGCTGCGGAAAAGGTACAAGAAATTTTTGCCTCAGATACTTTTAGAGTTTATGTCAATGAAGATCCAATCGGCACCGAATTAGGAGGGACATTAAAAAATATAATGGCGATCGCCTCTGGTGTCTGTGATGGGATGAAATTAGGCACTAATGCTAAAGCTGCTTTACTTACCCGCGCCTTACCCGAAATGATTCGTATTGGTACTCATTTAGGCGCGTCGGGAGAAACTTTTTTTGGTTTATCTGGTTTAGGAGACTTAATTGCTACCTGTGATAGCCCTTTATCACGTAATTATCAAGTAGGTTTTGGACTAGCCCAAGGTAAAAATTTAGAACAAATTTTAGAGGAGTTGGAAGGCACAGCAGAAGGAGTGAATACCACCAATGTTGTGGTTAAAATTTCTGATTTAGAAGCGATCGCCGTCCCCATCTCTCGACAAGTGCATCGACTTTTGCGCGGTAAAATCAACCCAGAACAAGCAATTCAAGCTTTGATGGAACGGGAGTTAAAACCTGAATTTTGTGACCTAGATCTTTAAATTAGCTAAATTTTGTTGCAAAAATTGCCATGCCAAATCTTGCTCTAGAGGTTTAGCATAAAAATATCCTTGGGCAAATTCACAACCCCAATCTCTCAATTGTTCTGCCTGTTGTTGAGTTTCTACTCCTTCAGCAACTACATCAAATCCAAGATTATGGGCTAAATCTAAAGTTGCTTTCACAATAGTTGAAGCCTGGTTTTTTTCATCTAGACGACTGACAAAAGAACGATCTATTTTCAGGGTATTAACAGGAAAACGATCTAAATAGCTGAGGGAAGAATAGCCAGTCCCAAAATCATCGATCGCTAGTTGAATTTGACGTTCTTTGAGTTGATTAAAAACTCGTTCAGCGATCGCAGCATTATTAACTAATAGGGTTTCAGTTAGTTCTAACTTCAAATATTTGATATCAATACCAGTATTTTTAATTATTTGGTCTAGTTGTTCAATAAAATCTTCCTGTTCAAATTGTTTAGCAGAAATGTTTACACTAACGGTAAAGTCATCAGACTGACTATCAAGATATTTTTGCCAAACGCTAATCTGTTGACAAGCCTGTTGGAGAATCCACATTCCCAAGGGCAGAATTAAATTAGTTTGTTCGGCGATTGGGATAAATTTTGCTGGGGAAATAAAACCTTTTTGGGAATGATGCCAGCGTGCTAAAGTTTCAAAACCTTTAATCTTACCTGTTTGTAAACAAAGAATAGGTTGATAGCAAAGATAAAATTCTTGACGTTTCAAGGCTAAACGTAAATCTGTTTCAATTTCTAAAATTTCTAAGGTATTATTTTGCAGTGTGGTATCAAAAACTTTATAGTAATGACTACTAGAATTTTTAGCTTTTTGAATTGCTAGATCTGCATCTCTAAAAATATCTTCTGGTTTTAAATAATGAGAATTAGCAATTACAATTCCTATATTAAAAGTAATAAAAATTTCTCTTTGTTCAAAAATAAATACTGGTGCTAAACATTGTTGAATTTTTTTGGCTAAAGCGATCGCACAATCTTGAGTTTGGATTTTTTCAATGATAATAGCAAATTTATCTTCCCCAAAATGAGTAATAAAAATATCTCGACTCTTAATTTCTGTATTTAATCGCTCAGTAATCATAGTAAGTAATTGATCTCCTGCTTGACGACCGAGAGAGTCATTAATTATTTTAAAGCGATTGCAATCTAAGAGGGTTATAGCAAACTGATAATTTAGTTCTTGTTGAGTTAATGCCAAGATTTTTGTTAACTTTTTAATTAACCATAAGCGATTTGGTAATCCTGTTAAAGAATCATGCCAAGCTAAATACTCTAACTTTTTTTGTGCTTGTTTTCGCTCATTAATTTCTGCTCTCAATCGTGATGTTCTGGCAATAATTTTTTGTTCTAACTCAAGATTTAGCTGGCGAATTTTGGTTTCTGCTGTGATGCGATTAGTAATTTCTAACTGTAAAAGCCGATTTTTTTGAACTAGCTGTTTTCTTAAACTTTGAATATTTAACTGGTTACTTACCCTAGAAAGTACTTCAGGGATTTGAAAAGGTTTACAAATATAGTCTACTGCTCCTAATTCAAATGCCCGTACTTTATCAAAAACTTCATCTAAGGCACTTACAAAAATAATTGGAATATCTTTAGTTACATCTGATTGTTTTAGTTGTTGACAAATCTCAAAACCATCCAAATCTGGCATATTTATATCTAATAAAATTAGATCTGGAAGTTTTACCTGAATAGTTAATAATGCCATTGAACCATTAACAGCACAACGCACTTGATAACCTTCCTGACTCAAAGTTTTTGATAGTAACCGTAAATTATCTGGGGTATCATCTACAATTAAAATATTACTGGTTGATAAAGCTGATTTATTAGTAACTAATGTTGCGTTTTCCATTAGATGTAGCTAAAGTCTAGATTTTATAACTATTTATCTTTTCAAATATATATTCCATTACTAACACGCAAATATTGAAAGCAGTTGTGATCTATAACAGCTTGTGGATTGATGCAAAAGTAGGGGCGCAAGGCTTGCGCCCTGGTAGAAAGTAACTAGTAATGACTTCTGACTTCCGACTTCCGAATTAAGCTTGTGCGCTGATCTCAAACTTAAGTATCTAAGAGGGACATCGATCGCTACAATAAAACTAATTGCTAATTATATTATTAATACCTATTAGTCATTATTAATGAATACTTTTCCCGCTACTTTAGATATAGCAGTCGAACAGGCAAAGGAAGCTACTAGAAACGCGATCGCTGATGGCTACAATCTAGTACAAGTAGAACTAGTCATTCCTGAAATTGCTCTCCAATCTGAGGCATTAGCCCTAGAATTTGCCAATCTCTTTGCTGACTATGGCTCAGGGGTGAAAGTGATGTTTCCTGATACGGGGGCAGCAGCCTTAGCCAAACGCAACTGGGGTGAAAACCCTTTTCAGGTGACAGATATGGGTAGTCGTTTTACATCCATTGAGTCACAAGTTTCCCCTGATGATCAAATCTTTATTGTGGCTTGTCCTTCTTCCGTAGAAGTCGATCGCGCCGAAAAACTCAGCCAGATAGCAGGCGATCGCCCTGTGATTTTTCTGATTCCCCAATTAGAAGATGTAGCTGTCGTCGGAATTGGTTTAGCTGCTCGGCAGTTACGGGAAAGGTTTATTAAAAATATTTATTCTTGTTATTATCTACGTCCGCTCCAAGATGGGGCAATCTTGCGCTGCCATCCTTCTCCTTGGCAGGTTTGGCTAGAAAAAGAAGAAGATTATGAATTAGCTACAGAATTATCTACTAAGCCGATGGGTGAAGATTTAGAACGATTAATGATCAAGTTAACCAACTCTGAAGGAGCAACTCAAGAAAATACCTCACAACGCCAGAAACCTAATTTACTCGGTAATTTACACAAGTTTCTCAAAGCCCTTAGTCAGTAATAAGTAATCAGTAATAAGTAATCAGTAATCAGTCATCAGTAATCAGTCATCAGTAATCAGTAATCAGTAATCAGTAATCAGTAATCAGTAATGTCTAGTGCGTAGTGCCTAGTGCCTAATTATCAGTAATCAGTAATCATTAACAACATTTGGAAATTAAAAAATCACAATTTTGGTTAGCTGCCAGTATTTTTGTGGCTATTTTATATAGCTTCTCTGGTTTAAGTTTAGCTTTTCAGTCTGACTATACAATTCAGGATGATGCTAGGCAACACGTTTTTTGGTTACAAAAATTAAACGATCCTGATCTTTTTCTCAATGATTTAATTGCTGATTATTTTAGTTCTGTTGTCCCCACAGGTTATAAATTTTTATATTGGTTAGCCAATTTTTGTGGTATCGAACCACTATTATTTAATAAAATATTGCCTGGATTACTGGGTGTTGCTACGACAATTTATATGTTTGGGGTGACAATAGCAATTTTCCCTGTACCTATGGCTGGATTTTTAGCAAGTTTACTACTAAATCAAAATCTTTGGATGTTAGATGATCTAGTTTCAGGGACACCTAGAGCTTTTTTTTATGTTTTATTTTTAGGCTTTATTTATTATTTATTACGCCAAAGATTGTTACAATGCTTATTATTTATTACCTTACAAGGTTTATTTTATCCCCAGGTAGTTTTAATTACTACGGGAATTTTAGCTATCAACCTAATTACTAATAATAAAAAAAGATATTTTTGTCTTATCGGATTAATTTTTGCTATTGTAGTTTTAGCTTTTTATAAATTACAAACGTCAGATTTTAATCAGGTAATTGATTTAGCTACTGCTAAGAAACTACCAGAATTTTATTCAGGAGGTAGAAATGCTTTTTTCTTCGATAATCCTTGGTACTTTTGGCTATCAGCACCAAGAAGTGGTTGGTTTCCTCGCGAATGGCAGTATGTTTTATTGTGTTCCTTTGGGTTATTTTTCTCTCTTCTCGTCAGATATCCCCAGAAATTTCCTTTAGTCAAAAAACTTAATAGCCAAGCAGAAATTATTGGGCAAATACTGTTAGCTTCTTTAGGTTTATTTTTACTCTCTCATTTATTATTATTTACCTTACATCTACCAAGCCGTTATTCCCAACACACTTGGAGAATGGTGATTGCTTTAGTTGATGGCATTACTGTAACTATCTTGCTCCACTGGCTAACTAATAAAATTACTCGCTACTCTCCCCTACTCGTGCCGTTGATAACGACACTAGTGATTATCGCCCTGTTATATCCTAGCTACGCGGTGCAATCTTATTCCTATCGTTTAGGGTATGTTACAGGAGAAGCCGTAGAACTTTATCAATTCTTGCAACAACAACCTAAAGATGTGTTGATTGCCACCTTAAGTATTGAAGGCGATTTTATTCCCAGCTTTGCCCAACGCTCAGTAGTAGTAGCGGAAGAATACAGTATTCCCTATCATCTAGATTATTATCAGCTAATTCGCCAAAGAACCCAAGATTTAATCAAAGCTCAGTATAGTTCAAATCAAAAACAAGTAAATCAGTTTATCAAAAAATACGGGGTAGATTTATGGCTGCTAGACAAAAATGCTTTTACTACTCAATATCTTCAGAAAAACTCCTGGCTGAGACAATTTCAACCAGAAACCCAACAAGCTATTGCTTTTCTCAAATCAACTCAACAACCTTTAGTAGCCAGAAAAACTAAACAATGTCGTATTTTCCAGACAGCCAAATTAGAACTTTTAGATACTCAATGTCTAATTAACCATTAGATATCGTTTATTTACGTCATATTTGCTTAAATTTAGACGAACATCAAAATGACGTTTGGCACTCTCTCCATTTTTTGTCCTGGACTTAGATTTACATTAAGCGTTTAATATAAATAAGACCTAACTGATAACAGCGAGGTAAGAGTTAATAAAATGCCCAAAAGAATTATTGTCCAAGTTTTATAAGTACCAGAGGCACTTTTTTTGGTTAATAAAGATTTTTGTTCATCGACTTGCGATCGCAAGTCTTCAATGAGACTATTTTGCTCATTACCTTTGGTGTCTAATAAGCTATATATTTGTCTTTGTTCTTCTAGCTGCTGATTTAGCTGTTCAATTACAGTAGAGCGATCGCTTATTTGGCTTTGAAGCTCATGATTTTTAGCTGCTTCTTGTTGAAACTTATTGGTTTGTTCTGCTTTTTGAGCTTTTTCTTGCTCTAATTGTCTTTGAATTTGACTAATATTTTGTTCTTGAGCAGTTTTTTGTTGATTTAAATCTTTAATTTGTTGCTCTTGTTGACTAATTTTTTGTTGTAATTTTTGAGCAGCTTGGTTTTGTGATTGTATTTGAGTTTTTTGTTGTGCGATCTCGTGTTCGAGACTTTTTATTTGCTCTTGTTTGCTATTTATTTGCTTGAGATTTGTTTGATTCTCTCCAGCGAGGCGATCTATTTCTCTTTGTTTTTGTTGAATTTCGTTGTTTAAATTACTAACTTGCTGTTGAGCTTCAGTTAAGTCCGTCTGAAGATTTTGATTTTGAGCAGTTATTTCAGCTAGCTGTTGTTGAGCGTTGGTGCGCTCGCTATTTAAACTCTCAATTTCACTTTGCTTATCGGCTAACTGTTGTTGCAGTTGAGATAAAGCTTCTTCTTTTTCAGTTACCTGTTGTTGAGCGTTGGTACGCTCGCTATTTAAACTTTCGACTTCATTTTGCTGCTCTGTTAGCTGTTGTTGTAGTTGAGATAAAGCTTCTTCTTTTTCAGCTAGCTGTTGTTGAGCATTGGTGCGCTCGCTATTTAAA
>CAYMWC010000078.1:0-22029 GCA_964393695.1 uncultured Pleurocapsa sp. | reverse complement strand
CACAGCACTTCCGCTTCGCGGTAAGTGTGGGACTCCTTGCGGTAGAAGTTGAAATTCAGTCAATGAAGTTTTTGAAATAAAAGCTTCATTTTTTTATACTAAAGAGAAAAATTTCTCTTCTATCTTGTTAGTTCAACTAAATTTCAGGGAACAATAAGCTATACAGCTAATATTTTAATTAGCGTTACCATGACAAAGATATATTTTTCTGCTAACTATTGATATCTTTAATTGCTTATGTCTTTCGAGATTAAACAGGGGCTTTTTAAACTCAACACCATAGATTACCATGCAATTTTAGGTGTGTCTTTAGACGCTGAACCTAAAGAAATTCGGTTGGAATATTTAAAAATTGCTCAAAAATTACATCCAGATAAGTGTCGCTTGGATGCAACTAAAATGAAGATAGCAGGTCAAATTTTATCTAAATTGGTTAATCCTGCTTATGAACAATTATCTAAAAAAAATAGTTTTGCTGAACATCAATTAGTTTTAACTCAAATAGGCAAACGTTTAGCGGAAAATAAGACCAAAATTACTGTAGAAAGTGAATCAGCTAAGGAGTTATTAAAAGCTGACGATAGTTTTGAGTTACTTTATCCTAAACTTTTAAAACAACTTACTTCAGAAAAATACAAATCCTTGGAACAAACTGGCAATGACATTGGTATGCTCAGTGAACTTAACTTAGTTTACCTGATGCTTAAATGCGAGCGTGGAATTAACCGCCAACACATAAGCTCTCCAAGTGTAGCCAATAAACCAACTATAACTCAAAGCAAATCTACTACGATACAAGAAAAAAAGGCTGCCACTCAAACATCTGCTACAACTTCTCAGACATCAAGCAAAGTACAAGAGCCTACTCCTGAATCAAGGATTGCTGCTTTTGTTGGTCGCGCTCAACAGTATATCGCTAAAGGAGAATACGATCAGGCAATTACTGAATTAAGGGATGCACTTAGAATTGATCCGAATCATGCTCAAGCTCACGCAGTTACTGGGCTAGCCTATTTGCATAAAAGACAATTAACTATGGCAAAAGTCCATATTGGTAAAGCCTGTAGTGCCGAGCCTCACAATCCGATTGTTGTAGAAAGTAAAAAAGCATTAGATAAACTTACCAAAACAGAGCAGAAATCCAAAACCTCTAGTCCTAATTCTAATCAGAAGTCTGATCATAACCCTGGTAATAGTGGCTTCTTTAGTGGTTTTTTTGGGTCGAAAAAAAAGTAAGATGACACAAGTAGATATTACTCCCAATATCTAAGAATCTGCATTTTACTCGAAATGATTTATCAACCCCCTGCTGGAGCTAGAGATTTATTACCTTTAGAGGTAGAACAAAAACGTTGGATTAACGATCGCCTGCAACATAGATTTCAAAGTTGGGGCTATCAGCGCATTGTCACCTCGACTGTGGAATGGCTGGATACTTTAACCGCAGGTGGTGCAATTGAACCTTCTAAAGTTATTCAACTACGTAATAATGGCGAAAATTCTTTAGGTTTACGTCCTGAATTAACTGCCTCTATTGCTCGTACAGCAGTAACTAGGATGGCAGGCAATACTTATCCACAACGTCTTTGCTATCGTGCTAATGTATTTCGTAACCCACCCTCAAGTCATCATGGTCGGCAGTTAGAATTTTATCAGGCTGGAGTTGAGTTATTGTTTGCTGGGGGCGTTTTAGCTGATGGGGAGATCATTCTCTTGTTAGCGGATTGTTTATACGACTTGGGTATACCAGATTGGTCAATTTTGTTAGGAGAAGCAGGATTAACGCGATCGCTTTTGGCAGTATTTCCTGAATCGATTCGTACCTCAGTGCGTAATTGTATTGCTAATCTCGACCTTATTGCTTTAGAGAAATTGGAATTGTCAGCAGATTTAAAAGCGCGAGCTTTATTCTTGTTTGATTTACGAGGTAAACCAGAAGAGGTTTTAAGCAAGCTTTCGACTCTGAATTTAGATAACACTGCTCAGGAAACAGTTAATAATCTTAAATCTTTAATCGAATTACTCAATAATAGTTGCGATAGCGTAGGGTCGGCTTTGCCTCATCGCTCCTTACCTCTAACGCTGGATCTTAGTCTGCTGCAAACCTTTGATTACTACACAGGTATTGTCTTTAAAGCAGTTAGTTTTCGAGATCAACAGTCTTATATTTTGGCTAAGGGTGGACGTTACGATCAATTATTGGGACTATATGATCCTCAAGGTAAATCATCACCTGGGATTGGCTTTTCTCTTTATATTGAAGATTTACATTCTTGTTTATTATCGACAGAAAAATTACCTCAACAAGCTCCTACAAGCGATTGTTTAATTATTCCGACAACTGCTAAAGTAGAAGCGATCGCCCTTAAATACGCCCGTCAGTTACGAAATGAAGATGATTCGGCTAGGGTTGAAATCGATTTGGGTGAGCGATCTGAAGCAGCAATTAAGCAATATGCTAAAACTTGTCGAATTAAGCAGTTGATTTGGATTGAAGCGGATGGTACACCTAGAGTTGAAAATTTAGATTAGTTCAGGTTAATTAATTGACAATAAAGCGATCGCACAGTCTCTAAGGGATACAGAATTTGAAAATGAATAAAGTTTTCGGAGTCTGACAGAAGAGGGGTATATAGTTTTAAGGGCTTTATTCAAGAATCTCTTAGCAGCTTTTTTATCCCTCTTAGCACTTAACATGAATTCAATAGTATTGCCATCACTATCCACTGCTCTGTACAAACTTTACTTAATTTTGAGCTTAAATGAGAAGTATTGGGTAGAGAGACTGCGATCGCAAATCCTAAAGTTTGATACTTTCATCCAATTAGCAATATCGAGTATCAGCAAAATTTTAGATACTAAAAATCTCGCCCAGTGACCAGGACTAAGCGAGATATCAATTAATTATCTAACAAGAAGAGACTATCCTTTCGCTGCTTGACGTTCTTTTGCTTCAGCAATTACCTCTTCAGCAACATTCTTAGGACAGGGTGCGTAGTGTGAGAACTCCATCGAGAATTGACCACGACCAGAAGTCATTGTTCTCAAGTCACCAATGTAACCAAACATTTCACTCAAAGGAGCTTCCGCTTTGATTCTTACACCCATGGGGTTAGTGTTTTGAGATTTAATCATGCCACGACGACGGTTAAGATCGCCGATTACATCACCCATGTGGTCTTCAGGTGTAAACACATCCACGTTCATAATTGGCTCAAGAATCTGAGGGCCAGCTTTGGGTATAGACTGACGATAACCAGATTTAGCTGCAATTTCAAAAGCGATCGCACTAGAGTCTACAGGGTGGAAAGAACCATCATTCAAGGTAATTTTCAAGTCCACACAGGGGTATCCAGCCAAGACACCTTTGTCTAAACTGCTAGCAAAACCTTTTTCGACTGCGGGCCAATATTCTCTGGGAACGTTACCACCAGTAACTTTAGACTCAAACTCAAACCCAGAACCAGGTTCACCAGGCTCGATAGTATAGTCAATTTTACCAAACTGACCTGAACCGCCAGACTGTTTCTTGTGGGTGTAGCTATCTTGGACAATCTTAGTGATCGACTCACGATAGGCTACTTGAGGTTTACCTACTTCTACTTCTACACCATAGGTACGTTTGAGGATATCCACCTTAATATCTAAGTGCAACTCTCCCATGCCTTTAATGATGATTTCGCCACTTTCTTGATCGGTTTCCACATAGAAGGAAGGATCTTCTTGTACCATTTTGCTGATTGCCATCCCCATTTTTTCCGAATCACCTTTCTTCTTAGGTGACACAGCAATGGAGATTACAGGATCTGGGAAAACCATCGGTTCTAAAGTTGCAGGATTTTTGGGATCACAAAGAGTATGTCCAGTTTGAACATTTTTCAACCCAACGATCGCAATAATATCTCCTGCTTGCGCCGACTCAATTTCCTCGCGAGAATTGGCGTGCATTTCAACCATCCGTCCCACACGCTCAGTCTTACCTGTAAATGTGTTGAGAACACTTTCACCTTTGTTCAGAGTCCCAGAATAAATCCGTGTAAAGGTAAGCGCACCATAACGGTCATCCATAATCTTGAATGCTAACGCTCTTAGTGGTTTTTCAGGATCGACAATGGCATAGCTTCCTGTCTCGTGTCCTTCTAGATCGATTTCTGGTTGAGGATTAACTTCCATAGGATTAGGTAGATAATCAACTACCGCATCTAACACTAACTGTACCCCTTTGTTTTTAAAGGAAGAACCACAATAAGTAGGGAAGAAAGCCAGTTTACGAGTTCCCGTACGGACACAGGCTTTGATTTCATCAACAGAAATCTCTTCACCTTCAAGATATTTTTCCATCAGTTCATCATCTTGCTCGATCGCAGTTTCGATTAACTGTTCACGGTAAGTTTCTACGTCATCAACCATGTCCGCAGGAACATCTTTAATTTCATATTTTTCAGGATCTCCCGAATCATCCCAGATCCAGGCTTTACGAGTCAGTAAATCGACTACCCCAGCGAAATCATTTTCAATTCCAACAGGTAAGACCATGACCAAAGGAGTAGCAGCTAAGATTTCTTTGACCTGTTTAACTACACTGTAAAAGTCAGCCCCAGTACGATCTAACTTATTAACATAGATGATCCGAGCTACCTTAGAATCATTGGCATAACGCCAGTTAGTTTCAGATTGAGGTTCAACCCCACCCGAGCCGCAGAACACACCAATACCGCCATCCAGCACTTTGAGAGAACGATAAACTTCGATGGTAAAATCAACGTGACCAGGAGTATCAATGATGTTTAGCTGATTATCTTTCCAAAAACAGCTAGTAGCAGCAGATTGAATTGTAATACCACGCTCTTTTTCCTGATCCATGAAGTCAGTGGTTGCTTCTCCTTCATGTACCTCACCGATTTTGTGGGTTTTACCAGTAAGTTTCAGGATTCTTTCAGTGGTGGTGGTTTTACCCGCATCTACGTGTGCGAAGATGCCAATGTTCCGATATCGAGTAAGGTCTTTCATGTTTGTCTATATATTTTGTTTATTACATACCTCGCTTGCCTTGTTGATGCAGTCACGATCACAGGTTCAATTCCCGAAGGTGCTGCATTGCTGTTAAGTGCTATTGAATGAGGTCATGGACTGTTGCTCCCCTAACCACTTGTGGTTCTGGATTTCAACTATGTGGTAAATGTTATGTAGCCAAGCTATTTTCTACTAGCAACGATGCTCATTATAATGCTAATTGTTAAATAATGATAAGCTACATTGATGTCAAGTTTAAAGTATTTAAAAGTAAGAAGCGAGTCAACGATTACCTAAATTGATTGTAGGTTATAAATTTTGGCTATCAATGATAACTAGTTGAAAGCAACTATAGTAGTCATGGAAGCTAAATACTTCAAATGTTTCCCTAATTCTTTATGGACATGACATTAGCCAGATGCCTGTCAACCTGCTATTTCTCTGTTGAAAGTCAGTCAAAAATTAAATTTACCATGATCACGATCATCTCTATCTCATATTTGGGAATGATAAGACTATACAAAAGAGTTGAAACTTCACTGCAAGTTGGGCAAGCAGATCAAACTAGTTTTCAATACCATACCCCTCCAATTGCAGGCAGACTGTAGTAATTATTATAGCCTAAGTTAACTTGAGATCTAATTAACCAAGTATAAAATAGATCTAGCTTGAAAATAGAATTCAGGTAGGGGAGCTGTAAGTTTGACAACGTACAGGAGTTAGAATGAAACTACTTCAAACACTCCACTACTCCGTTACTCCAATGAAATAGCCCTGAGTACTTAATAGCTGATAGCTTTCTAATTTAACTACGCCAGCCCCACTAACTTGGCACTCAATTCCCAGAGGCGTTTGGCTTTATTGGCATCCATTGCTTCATCGGAAATTTCCTGTTTAAAGGCTGCACGCTTTTCTTGTTGGCGGTTGCCCCAACTATAATAGACTCCAGACTCATTAAAACCTGGATCAGCAGCCACTTGGGCAACTCTTTCCCCTGCTAATTCTTCGGTTACATAGCCTCCTGTGACGTTTTTCTGAAACCAAGGGAAAATTTTCCGAAATAACGAATAATGATTGCGGAATAAAGCAGTTTCAGCTACACAACCAGGATATAGAGCATTAAAGATAATTCCTGTTGGCTGATGATAGCGATCGTGTAACTCGCGCATAGTGAGCATATTACAGAGTTTGCTATCTTTATAAGCTTTACCTGATTTAAACTTCTTACCATCAATCATAGCGATCGGAGCTTTAAATCCTGCTTCTAAACCTTGAAGATCTCCTAAGTCTGGAGGTGCAGGAATGGGGATCTTACCGCCTAATTCCTTGGGGTTAGCTGTCACAGTCCCTAAGATTACCAATCTTTTTTCCCGTGCAGGCGATTTCCGTAAGTCTTCTAGCATTAAATTACACAACAGAAAATGACCTAAGTGGTTAGTGGCAACACTTAACTCATAACCATCTTTGCTACGTAAAGGTTCTTTGCCTAAAGGTAAATAGACAGCAGCATTACAAACCAAAGCATCAAGATATCTGCCAGTCGCACGGAAATCTTGAACAAACTGGCGTACACTCTCTAATGAGGCGAGATCGAGATGAATAATACTATATTTATTTTTGGGTATACCAACTTGCTCTGCCGCCTTTTCAGTTTTCGGCAGATTACGGCAAGCCATAACGACGTGCCAGCCTCGATTAGCCAAGGCTTTGGCAGCATACAATCCGACTCCAGAAGATGCACCTGTAACTATAACGGTTGATTCTTGCGCTTGTACCATTCTCTTAAAAATCTATTTATTATTTATACCTGTCTTTAAAATCTCACAATACATAACCTTTAGGATTTAAGAATTTATAAACTGTTATAAACCCTATCCATTTTGAACACTGGAGTTTTGAGATGAGGAGTCAACAGTCACAAGTCAGGATATCTTTTTATTATTGGCTATCTACTTTTCAATAATCAAATAGGATTAATATAGCGGTCATAATTTTATATAGTAAAGTTTTACATCAGCACTTAGCCTCAAGATAGACAATACGATTATTGTGAGTTTATGAGAAGCTTTATTGATTTTTGTCTGCGATAATTTGGTATTAGGGATTCAACCCAGCATCAGTTAATAAATAGTATGAAATTTTTATCTAAGAAGCTAAGTGTTTATCTGGGCATACTGTCACTTGGTGGTGGATTAGGCTTTTTAGGAAGTCGCTATTTTAAACAACCAACAGTAATTAAGCAATCTCAAGTTTATCCCACGACAATTCCTACTCAGCCTAATGTTGTCAACAACAGCAGTAATAATCAAAATATCAATTTTATTGCAACTGCTGTGCAAAAAGTTGGTCCTGCTGTAGTCAGAATTGATGCTTCACGGCACATCTCCTCCAATTTACCAGACAATCTTAATCATCCTTTATTAAGACGTTTTTTTGGCAACAATAACGATGATTCTCAAGAATATTCGCCTGATCAAGTCGAACGCGGAACTGGTTCTGGGTTTATTATTAGCTCGGATGGTCGTTTAATTACTAATGCTCATGTAGTGGATGGGGCAGAGAAAGTACAGGTGACTCTCAAAGATGGCACAAGTTATGAAGGTAAGGTTTTGGGAACAGACCCTTTTACTGACGTAGCTGTAGTTAAAATTGCAGCGAAGGATTTACCTACAGTCAGATTTGGTAAGGGAGCGAAGTTAACTCCTGGAGAGTGGGCGATCGCGATTGGCAATCCTTTAGGGCTAGATAATACTGTGACTGTGGGAATTATCAGTGCTTTAGGTCGTTCGAGTTCACAAGTGGGTGTCCCTGATAAACGAGTAAGATTTATTCAAACTGATGCAGCTATTAATCCAGGTAACTCTGGTGGCCCGTTATTAAATTCTCAAGGAGAGGTAATCGGGATCAATACAGCCATTCGAGCTGATGCTCAAGGATTAGGCTTTGCTATTCCGATTGAAACAGCCCAACGTATTGCTAATCAACTATTTGCCAAAGGACAGGTCGATCATCCCTATTTGGGAATTCACATGGTTAATCTTGATCCAGAAGCAAAAAAACAAATTAATGCTAACCAAGAGTTTGATTTTAAAATCACTGAGGACGAAGGGGTTTTAGTGGTTAAAGTACTTCCTAATTCTCCCGCAGCTAAAAGCGGTTTACAACCAGGGGATATCATTCGTCAAGTCGGCGATCGCTCTGTAACTACTTCTGTACAAGTCCAAGAACAAGTAGATCTAAGTGAAATTGGTTCAGAATTAGAGGTCGAAGTGTTAAGAAACGGTACGTCTAAAACTTTAGAGGTCAGACCAAGTGCTTTTCCTGAAAGCGAATTTGAGTAATAGTGGATACTACGACAGTTCTTTCGGGTGAGATAACTGAATGTGATTGAAGTAGAAGTCCATTCCTACCTACGGGATTTTTTACGGGAATACGGTGATCGTAATTTTCCCCATCATCTAACTATGGCAAGACTCATAGCCAGATCATTGCGCTTGGGTCGCTCTGTTTTGATGCAGACTGGCAGCAGTGTCAGTAAATATTGTCCTAGCTATTTAATGCCAATACTTTTAGGCGATTGGTCGGTAATTATTGTTGCTCCCCCAACAACACAACAATATTTATTAGATCTCGAAATGCCTCGGTTACAAAATTGGTTGGGAACTAACAAAAAAGTGAGAATGAGCGATCGCTGGCAAGCAGAGGATCAAATATTGTTAACTTCCCCTGAGAATTGGCTTGAGGATCGTCTAGGTAAACAAGTCAAATTTCCTGCCAATTTACCAACAATTATTGAACGTGCTGACAATTTAGTAGAAAAGACAAGACAACTATTGACTACTAGTTTGACTACTGAAGACTGGGAAGAATTATTACAGATTGTTCCTGCTGCTCAAGAATTGATTCGCAACACCAGAGTTAAATTAACCAAGTCTATTTTTACTCGTCCTGAAAATCCTTATCGTAATTATGTCTTGCTTGATTCTGAACTAGCGATCATTAATAATCTGTACGCAGAATTAAACACCCACCACCAGTTAAATTACAAATTTAAACAATTTTGGCAACAGCTAGCTGATAAAGCTACTGTATCTTCGATTTCTCGCGATCGCGAACAGGGTTTATTTACCATTAATCTTGCCCCTGTAGAAGTAAAAACTAAACTACAACCGATTTGGCAACAACAACCAGTCGTCATTATTGGCAGTTTTTTGGATATAGAAACTAAAGCAACTACTTATCGACAACAATTGGGTTTAGATCCAGAAATGTTAAGTCTGAAATTTACTCCCAACCGCCAAAATAATCATCTGCAAATCTATTTACCCGATCGCTTTCCTCTACCCAATACACCCGAATTTCAGTCGGCTTTAATCGAGCAAAGTCTGCTTTTAGTCAGTCTCAGTAATAATGCTGCCGATTATCGTGATTACGCGCAGGGTAACTTTAAAGAGGGTTTGATTGTCGTCATTGTTGAAGATTTCCCCTTGCAAGGACAAGTAGGTTCAGCTTTGGCTGCCGAATTCGGTTCACGTGTGAAAGTGGAAGAAACAACCATTACTGATACTGGTATCTTAATTTGTGGTTGGTCATTTTGGAAACTTCATCAAGAAATATTACCAATTCCGCGATTGTTAATTATTGCGACTTTACCCATACCATCTTTAGAAAATCCTTTAGTTGCAAACCGCGTTAACTATTACAAAAATCAGCGTCAAGATTGGTTTCGGATGTATTTATTACCTACAGCTTTACAAACATTGGAACAAACAGTAGTTCCTTTACGAGAATCTCACAGTATTGTCGCTTTGTTGGATAATCGAGTAAATTTTCGTAGCTATGGGAAAGCTATTTTATCGGCTCTTGAACCCTTCGCTCGTATTAATTACATTGACCCTACTTGGTTTGGATATCCCGATTCTTAGTAATCAAGATTGAAATTAAATTAAAAAATAAAAAGAAATAGTATAGATACAAATTTATACAGCATAGTTCAATCAACAACGCTGTATATTTTCTAACTATTAGGTATTTAAAGCGAGCTATTATTTTGACTGCTTTGTATACTTTTACTCAATACCATAAAAATTGTAATTAATCGTAAGTATTTGTGACTATTAATGACTATACTAATATTACCAAATGTAAGATAATAAATAAAATCATCTAAGTCCTTAGAAAATTTAAAACTAGTAATATTCTAATGATTCGTATCTTAATAGTTGACGATCAAAATCTAGTCCGTGAAGGCATAAAGATTTTACTGGAAAAAGCTACAGAAATTAAAATTGTAGACGATGCTGAAGATGGCAACAGTGCTTTAGAGAAAATAGCAACTCTGCAACCAGATATTGTGCTTTTAGACATCAATATGCCTGGGGTTGATGGATTAGCAGTAGCAGATAAAATTCGCCATCAATTTCCTCAAGTCAAAATTATTATGCTTAGTAGCCATGACGACGAAAGTTATGTACGCAAATCAACTCAATTGGGAGCTAAAGGTTATCTACTAAAAAGTGCATCTTCTCAAGAACTTGAATGGTCAATAAAACTAGTTTATCAAGGATATTCGACCATTAAATCTGAATTATTAGATGGACAACTATTTAACGATCATGTACCTAACAACAATCCACCTGATCTAGTCGAGTCAATACCCGATAAAGTTGATGTAATACCACCTAATAAGCCAGAAATAATACCGCCTAATAAGGATGAGGCAATATCTAAACCTCCTCAAGATTTTGTAGTTGCAAAAAAAGAAGCAAAAAAAGAAATTTCTCAAACACGTGATAATTCCCATAACAATAATTCAGCAGCTGCGATTTTATCTGAACGAGATCAAATCAATCTAGATGAGTTAGAATTCTTGCTGGCAAAAAATCATGTCCAGGAAAAATATTCTAGCTATCGACAACAAAAACGTAAAAATCCTATCTTTCATGACGTAAGAATATCTCAAGTCAAGAAAACCATGATGAGTTTTGAATTCAAACTCTTAGTTTTTATTATTTTGTTTTCTTTAGGATTTTTAGTATTTCTGACTTTATCTTCAAATAACTAGAGATTAAGTCTTAATATCAAAAAATATCAGCCTTTTAGCTATTAATTGGTGACTATTATACTATTTATAATTTAAACAAAAAAGATATTTAAAAATGATTAACAAGCTTAATGATCGGTATTAGTTAAAGTTTGGCTAGAGACTTTTGGCAGGGCAATAGTTTCATTTCCTGGGGGTAAATTAGCGCGAGAAGATAATGACTGATTACTTATCTGCTGCATTAAACTCGCCATTTCCAAGGCATTTAAAGCATAATTCCAGCCTAAATTACTTTTAATACCTGCTCTTTCGAGAGCTTGCTGCATAGTATCGACAGTCAAAACGCCAAAAATCACTGGGATTCCCGTTTGAAAACTAGCAGCAGCTATGCCTTTAGCTGCTTCAGAAGCGACCAAATCAAAATGAGGAGTTTGTCCGCGAATGACTGCACCGAGACAAATAATAGCATTGTAGCCACCAGAGAGAGCCAGTTGTCGGGCAACCATGGCAATTTCGTAACTACCAGGAACCCAAACATAATCCACTTGACCATTCTCAGGTTCGATATCAATCCCATGCCGTTTCAAACAATCTTGACAGCCAGAAATTAACTTATCAGTCACTAAATCATTAAAACGACCAATGACGAGTGCCAAGCGTAAGTTAGATACGTCTCCTGCAAAAGTTCCCTCAAAAACAGTCATAAGTCAATCTTAGGTAATGAGCAATTATAGTTTTAATTGTAAATTTTAAATTACAAAGGCGATCGCCCTGATTATAGCGATCGCTCGTGTTAAGTTGCCAATTTTTGTGGCTTAAATAACAAAAAAGTTTAAAATAGCAACTACTATCACTAGAATAGTCCAAATTCCCGAACCAACATAGATCAAAGATTTGGATTGCTCCCAATTTTGGGGGGAAGCATAAGCAACTGGAACTCCAATTACCATGACAAAAGAAAACAGAACTAAAGTAGCTAATGCTAACTGAAATAAAATAGTCATTGTTTGATTCTCCTAAATTAAGATAGCCGAGAAAAATTGGCAAACCTTTAAATAAAGTTTTAATTTGGTTATTTTTTTTCCTGATATATTACGCTACCAAAAATTGACTACATCTGAGAAGAGATATTTTACACAATACTAGACTAGATAACTTTATCCAAACTTTTGTAAACTAGACTAATAATGAAGCCTGCAAAAAGCTATGGTTTCTCTGGAATATCTAGACAAAAATTACTAAAATTTACTAAACATAATAAATGTTGGATGTTAGAGCTAGCGGTATTTTGCTTCATCCCACTTCTCTACCCAGCCGTTTTGGCATTGGGGATTTGGGTGAAAATGCCTATCAGTTTGTCGATTTTTTAGCCAATAGTGACCAACAAATCTGGCAAATTTTGCCTGTTGGCCCTACAGGTTTTGGTAACTCTCCTTATCTATCTTATTCTGCTTTGGCAGGAAATCCTTTATTGATTAGTCCTACATTGCTGCAAAAGCAAGGGTTATTAACCGAGGAGGAGTTAGCACAAATACCTGAATTTCCTTTAGATTGGGTAGATTTTGAGCGTGTGATTGCCACTAAAGTACCCTTATTACGTAAAGCAAGCGATCGCTTTGCAACTCAAGCATCAGCAACGGACAAAGATGAGTTTCAACGTTTTGTCGCTCGGCACAATGACTGGTTAAGTGACTATGCTTTATTTATGTCCCTCAAACAGGCACATAATGGCATTAGTTGGAATCGATGGGAAAAAGATATTGCTTCTCGTCAGCCTCAAGCAATGGCAACCTGGGCAACCAAATTAGCTGATGACATCTTTTTCCATAAGTTTGTGCAATATCAATTTTTCTCTCAGTGGCAAAACCTCAAGCATTATGCCAATCAACAAGGAATTAAAATTTTTGGCGATATTCCTATTTATGTTGCTCACGATAGCGTTGATGTCTGGGCGCATCGCGAAATCTTTTGTTTAGATGCAGAAACAGGAGAAGCAGCATTGATGGCAGGAGTCCCACCAGATTATTTTAGTGCCACTGGTCAACTTTGGGGAAACCCAGTTTATGACTGGAAAACACTAAAACAAACGGATTTTAAATGGTGGATTAGAAGAGTTGAGGGAATCTTAGAATATGTAGATATCATCCGCATTGATCACTTTCGGGGTTTTCAAGCATATTGGGCAGTACCTCAAGGAGCAACTACCGCTATGAAAGGTACATGGCTTGAGGCACCTGGAGATGAATTTTTTCAACTGCTAGAAAAACAACTAGGTCAACTGCCAATTGTTGCCGAAGATTTGGGGGTGATTACTCCAGAAGTAGAAGCCCTACGGGATAAATTTAATTTTCCTGGGATGAAGATTTTGCAGTTTGCTTTTGATTCTGATCGTGCTAATGGCTTTCTACCGTATAATTATACTAATCGCAATTGTATTGTTTATACAGGTACTCATGATAACAATACTACTATAGGCTGGTTTAACGAGCGATCGCCTGAAGCTCAAGCCAAAGTGATAGATTATTTAGGTTGTCTTTGTGAAGATGGGATTCACTGGGGATTAATTCGTTTAGCACTTAGTTCGGTAGGCAATACGGTGGTGTTACCTTTCCAAGATATCTTGGGTTTAGGTACAGATGCCAAAATGAATACTCCATCTCAACCCACAGATAACTGGCAATGGCGTTGTCGTAGTGAAGCATTTAATGACGAATTAAGTGGTCGTCTGAAATATCTTACCTATCTTTATGGACGGACTCCCATTAACAATCAACAGTAATTAGCTACCAGTACCATGCAACTTGCTACCCCTGCTCTAACCTATGGTGAGATTAATTTTCAAAATTTTCTTATAAAAAAAGTAAAGTTTGTTGTAGAATAAAAAAGTTGCAAAAAACGGCTCGGTGGCTCAGTTGGTTAGAGCGGGGGACTCATAAGCCCTAGGTCGTCGGTTCAAATCCGACCCGAGCCATTAAGGGTTTCAAGCCACAGCGATTATTTAAGCTTAGTGTAATGCAGTTTCAATCTACATTAGGATACCGTAGGATACATTGGTTTACGCTTAAATTTAGATCAGATTTAGATCACAATACTTCGGACAGTTTTTATTTAAAGGCTAAAAACCCTATTATTTCCTTGGTGATTTCTGCATATCTAATTTTTGTCCGAAGTATTGATAATTGAATTTTAATAACAACCTTGAAAAAAGCAATTGTCTAACTCATCAATTTGCCATCGCTGCATTAGTTATCAGTAAAAAATAATTAATTTATCCCTTATCCCTCATCCTTTATTCCTTAAAAGTCCAATGTCTATTTGCTCACGTTGTCAACAGCCTGTAGATGAGCAGGCGATTAGTTGTCCTTACTGTAATAATCCTTTAAAAGCCTTTGGTCATCCTGGTATTCCTTTATATCAATCTCAAGATAATACCTGGTTATGCGATCGCTGTATTTATGATCGAGATAATTCCTGTAATTTTCCCCAACGTCCCTATGCTAAAAGCTGTACTCTTTTTCATGACGCTACTAAACCTTTAATTCCAGAAGCAGTTACGCCTACTAGCCAAATGGGTTGGATGGGAATCAAAAACTGGCTTTATCGTTATCGGGCGATAATTGCGATCGCGATATTCATAGTCTTAAGTGTTTTCCTTGCTCTCGGCTAAACGTAAGACGCATCTAAATTAGATATAATTCTGTTTCTGACTTTTGCTTTCTGCCTCCTGCCTCCTGCCTCCTGCCTCCTGCCTCCTGCCTCCTGCCTCCTGCCTTCTGCCTTCTGCCTTCTGCCTTCTATGTTTTCTTCTGATCTAAACGGGATGCTGCTTCCAGTGCTGCTCTATTTCTCGCTCTTTGGGCATATTGTTGTAACTGTTTGATTTCCATCCCACTGAGAATACTAAGATCTTCTAAGGCAATTCCGCGTAATAGCATTTCGATACACCAAGTTTGTCTAGCTTGCTCAATAGTTGGACGTTTTCCCTGGGGTGTTAGTAAATCTGCGGTCAATTTTTGCCACATGGTTTGTAACCCAACTGCGGTTATGGTTTCATTTGCATCATTAAGAAATATTGCTGTTTGTTCATCTTTACGACTTTTTAACCATTGAATTAAGGGATTGAGAGTATTTGAACCGTAACGAAAACCCATTACCCATTGATTGAGAGGAACTTGTCGTTTTATATCATGGTTAATTTGTAATATATGTTGGTGTGGTTCAACTACCGAATGCGATCGCTCTAAATGTAAAATTTCTTCAAGTGTTAAACCAGCCCCAAATAGAACATATACTAGGGCATATTCTTGTTTTCCTGTTCTTTTAGCTTTACGAAACAGCGATCTGACTAAGCTAGCAGGCAAATCGGCAACTGCTTCCTCAGGTTTAACTGGAACATCACTAGTTTGACTAATGCTTTCTGAGGTAGTAGATGTAGTCAAAGCACCCTGTAAAAATAGTTGCACCAGACTAGTTAAAAAATTATCCTGTTCATCCCAATATGCATAGCCTTCAGTAGTTGATTCAACAATAAAGTAGCCTAAAAGTAAAAAATTAAGCAAGTTAACTATTTGTTCAGAAGATAAACGACTTTCTAAACCTTCAGCAATAATTACTTCTTCCAAATAATTAGCTACATAGCGACTAGCTTCATTCAACCCTTTGCCCAAAGCCAAGCGATTTTCTTGAGGATAGTTACCCGCCTCACCCACAATCGAACGAAGTAGATCTGGTGCTTTATTCAGGGTGCGTAAACTTTCTCGGGCATATTCTTGTAAAAAATCTGCTACATTATCTTGGCTGTTGGCTTGTTCAACTAAAGAATGAACCAATTGAGCAAACACTGCCGAATCTTCAATTACTGCTAACAGCAAGCGGTACTTATTACCAAAATTACGAAATAGTGTAACTTCGTTTACTTGGGCGCGTTCTGCAACCGCTTTAGTAGTAGTTTCAGTCACACCTCGTTCCGCAAATAAATCTAAGGCAGCTTCAATTAAACGGGCTTTGGTGGACTTTCGGGGATTAGACATATAAAACGCTCGGTGTGAATTGGCTTCGTTCAAATTAACTGACTGTTAGCTGTTAGCTTTTAGCTTTTAGAATAAAGCACAAAACCTAAATTATCTAGCTACGTAAATTCTGCAATCAAAACTAAAAAATAAGTGTTTTTGCATTTCAACTTAAGCACAAGTTAGTTTGAAAGTAATATTTAATTCACCCCAGAATATAAATTAAATCAAAACAATAAAAATAAGAACCGAATCTGACTTCACTTATTCGGTCTTCATAAAGTACACTAGCAAAGTAAAACAGATTGAGTGATGTTGCTTGAGCCGATGGCGATTAGAGTTGCATACTTGATTCTGATGGGAAGAAAACACTAATATCTCTACCCGACTAATTAGGAGGATTGCCAGCTTGTCTACTCGTGTGATTATAGTTCGTCATGGACAAAGTACTTACAATGCACAAAAGATAATTCAAGGTCGTTGTGATGAATCTGTATTAACTGAGCAAGGGCTTGTCGATGCCCAGAAAGTGGCACAAGCTCTCAGTGAGATTCAAATTGATGCTTTTTATTGTAGTCCTCTACAGCGAGCTAAACGGACAGCAGAAACGATTCATGCTAGTTTAGCTAATCCTCCTAGTTTGCAACCGACAGATAAGTTGCTGGAAATTAATTTACCTCTGTGGGAGAAACTGCAAAAAGATGAAGTACGCTCTCAGTTTGCGGATGAATATCATCAGTGGCACACAAATCCCCAAAAATTCAAAATGATTCTAGAGGATGATCAGGAACACTATCCTGTTCTAGCTCTCTATCAACAGGCACAAGATTTCTGGCGAGTCACAATTCCCCAGCATCAAGGAGAAACAATTTTGATTGTTGCCCACAATGGTATTAACCGTTGCTTAATTATGACGGCTTTAGGAATAAATAGCGATCGCTATCATTCTATCCAACAATCTAATTGTTGTATCAATATTCTTAACTTCAGTGGCGGTTTTGGCGAGGCAGTCCAGTTAGAATCTCTCAATCAAACTTCTCATTTAGGTATTACCCTTCCTCCTACCCGTCCTCATCATTCAGGACCTCGTTTACTATTAGTACGTCACGGGGAAACCAACTGGAACAAAGAATCCCGTTTTCAAGGTATTAGAGATATTCCTCTCAACGATAATGGTCGCACCCAAGCACGGAAAGCTAGTGCATTTTTAGAGAATGTACCAATTGATTTTGCTGTGTCTAGCTCAATGCTGCGTCCCAAAGAAACAGCCGAAATTATTTTAGAACCACATTCCAATGTCACCTTAGAAACGACCACAGAATTAATTGAAATCTGTCATGGTTTATGGGAAGGAATGCTAGAAACAGACATCAAAGCCGAATATCCCGATTTACTGCAACAGTGGAAAGACAAACCTGAAACAGTACAAATGCCAGAAGGCGAAAACTTACAACAAGTATGGGATCGAGCGATCGCAGCTTGGAATAAAATTGCTGCTGAACATAGCCATACCGATAGTCCCACAACAGGATTAGTAGTAGCTCACGATGCCATCAATAAAGTCATTCTTTGTTGTTTACTAGGTCTTCAACCACATAACTTTTGGGGGATCAAACAAGGTAACGGTGCAGTTAGTGTTATTGACTATCCCAATGGTGCAGCAGGCAAACCTGTATTGCAGGCAATCAATATTACTACCCATTTAGGAGATGGCAGTATTATCGATAAAACCGCAGCAGGAGCATTGTAAGCTGTTACAATTACACTCAATTAAATAAGTGGATGTAACTGTAAACATCCTGACTTTTCTAATGCCAAAGCGATCGCTTCTGTTCGACTTTGTACATTGAGTTTATGATAAATATTTTCTAAATGCTTACGTACTGTACTGACATGAATGCTTAGTTGCACTGCGATCGTCTTGTTATCCTTACCTTGAATAATCCAAAACAAAACTTCTGCTTCTCGCTTACTCAATCCAATCAGTTCTAAAGAAGCTAATAAAGACAGCATTTGCTCCTCTGCTAAGACTAACAGATATTGTTCTCCAGGCTGGTCAATTACTAAACGAATTGTCAATTGTCGATTTCCCTGTTGCAGACGAAGAGGAAGAAAAGGAGTATCGATATCTCCCTCTGTATTTAATTGTGAAATTTGATATCGAATCCATGAGTGTAATTGTTCTGGGAGTTTACTGAAACTATTGTAGTTAGGGAAGTATAATTGCAACCATCTTGTGGCTTGAGAAGTCATTAATTGTACTTTCCCATAACTATCCAAAACAATTACTCCCAATCGATCTAGAGATTGCTGTAATTGAGATAATTCTTGCTGAAGTTGTTGGAAGCGAGTGGCAGTCTGATGAGCTTGAGTCATCTGCTCACGTAGAAATAATTCCTGAGTATCCTTGAGCGTTAATTTTGCCATCTTTTTTCATCTTACCTCCTAAAAAAGCGTTTTTAATCTTCAAATGAGCAATTTCCCTGCAAACAAAATTTTGTAGTCTGTATTACTATTCAGTTCATTTTCTGAGAATTTACGCAAAACGCTACAAAAATTTACGTAAAACTCCTCATTTTAGTTAAGAAAAATTTCTTTCTTTGCCAGGATAGAATGCAGCAAAAAAAATCTCGTAAAATCGCTATTTTGACTGCAAGATTAAAATGTCAGAGATATGTAACAAAAATTTCATACTGACATATGACAAATAACGAATTGATTTTTAAAAATGTAAATTGTATTTATTAAGTATTAACAGATTTTTTGATTAATTACACCGAATTTGAGTTAATTAGCAACTTGAGTTAAATAGAACTTTTAGTATGAATCAAATTCATCATAAAGTTGACTTTTTTCACTATTAAGGAGGATTTTAGATGACTTTACCGCGAAGCGTAAGAATTAAAACTCATGTTTATGGACTTGATCATGAAACCTTTGGTTCAAATGAAACAAGGTCGACATCTTGGGAAGAGGCGTTTCTGCTTAACGATCAACAAACAGTACTTGCTCCCAAAATTGTGATGGGATGGGGAGGTGAATGCCGTGTTGAAATCAGTTACAACGTTCAAGTTTTAAATGATCTGACAACAATTAGACTGTTTGGAGAAGCACTTCTTTTTGAAGGAACTTCAGAGGAGACAGAGGAGCTAAATGGAAGAAAGCCCTTTGATTACAATATTGGTAGTACTAGAGATGTTCCAGACATTTCTCTACGTAATAGAGTGGACAATCAATCTGAGGGCGACGATTACGCAGATTTTACCTTTGAAGTTCGGAATGTTGCTCGTCCTGTTGACTGAAATATTAGTGATTAGGATAAGTTTAACCTGTAAAACCCTGTAAGTCTTCGTCAAGTAATCTAAGTTTAAAACCAGCAGGAATCATGCAACCAGGGATTAGACAGCTTAGTTCAAACCGCCATGAACCTGCTTCTTATAAAGGTAAAATTTTTAATTCATAAGCTTGGCTGGCGATCGCTGTATGCTGACCTTTTTGCGTACTCTAAAATTGGAGGAATTCATAATGACTGAGATTTTGCCAAAAGATTCATTGCAACTTGGGCAATTATTAAAACGCATCGAGCAAATTGAGACTAAACTCGGAATCGTCGTTAGACAAGATAGTGTTGGGGGTTTAGGTAATGAGGCACAAAGATACTGTGCTTTGCCGAATGTGCCACCTCGGACATTCAATCCAAGCGTATCAACAGAGCGAGTTCGTCTAATACGATTGATTGCCAAGAAGTGGGTCAATGGTACGAAGTTGCGTTATTACTTCTTTGAGAGCGGGTCATATTCAGCGGGAAATGAGCAAAAAGATCTTGTTAGGCAAGGATTTGAGGTCTGGAAAAATGTAGGGATTGGAATCAAGTTTGAAGAAGCTCGGAACATTAGTGAGGCAGAAATCAGAATTGGTTTCCTACAAGGAGACGGAGCTTGGTCTTACGTTGGTCGTGATGTAATCGATATTCCTAGACAAGGCGAACGGACAATGAACTTTGGTTGGGATTTACGGACTGATCCCCGTGGCGTAGATGTACCCGTTCACGAAATTGGTCACACCTTGGGTTTTCCTCACGAGCATCAAAATCCGTTTGCAGGTATTGTCTGGAATGAAGAGGCAGTTTACAGATATTTTGGTGGTTCACCGAACAATTGGGATAGAGAAACAACTTTTTATAATATTCTGAGAAAGCTTGACTTAGGAGAGGTTGAAGGGTCAGAGTGGGATTCCAACTCGATTATGCATTATGGTTTCCCAGGTGGACTAATCGAGCGACCAGAGCAGTATCGGAACGGATTAACCCCTGCTGGTGGACTTTCTCAACTGGATCTTCAGCAAGTGCGCTTATTCTATCCGCCTCTTGAAGAGTCCAGTTATCCACAGTTAAAACCTTTCCATTCAGAAGTTTTGTCTCTCGCCCCTGCTGAACAAAAAAACTTTACGATTAACCCAACTGCTACAAGAGATTACACAATCCAGACTTTCGGACAATCAGACACAGTTATGGTTCTCTTCGAGGATCAAAGTGGCGATCTCAAATATGTTGACGGCGATGACGACAGTGGCACGGACTTGAATGCAACACTTAATGTTCGACTGTATCAAGGTCGGCGTTATGTACTGAGAATCCGCCTATACTCTAACTTTTCTGCTAGCGAAACTTCGGTAATGCTTTGGTAATCGCTTTTCTTCAAATGATTAATGGTCATAACCGTAGAGGTTACAAATATGATGAAAGAAGAACCTTTAGAACTGGGCAAAGAATATCCGCCACCAGAAGAAGAAGCACAAATTGATCGCCTGGTGGCAATCAGTAAGCGATCGATGGGAAACAAACCCCATCCGCCGATGTTTAGAGATCAGCATCCCAAGAGTCATGGATGCGTGAAAGGAGAGTTTGTCGTCGAAGCAAACATCCCAGAAGTCATGAAAGTTGGGGTTTTTAAAGAGCCAAAAAACTATGATATCTGGATTCGTTTTTCTAATGGTAGTAGCAGCGACTCCAAAGGACAACTTCAGTCCGATACAGTCGGTGATGTTCGAGGAATGGCAATTAAGCTGATGAATGTTGAGGGTGAAAAAGTAATTGACGATCCTCAGCATCAAGGAGAACAAGATTTTGTTCTTATAAATAATTCCACTTTTTTCATTCGTGACGTTCGAGGATACATGGATTTTTTTCCAGTACTCGGCGCAATCAGAAAGGGAGAAATTATCCTCAAACCAGGTGAACCACCACAAGTTCCTGAAGCTTTACAAGCACAATTTAAAGCCGTAGCATATGCTTTTCCACTGCTTGGGAAAATTCGAGCGAAATCAACACCTAGTCCGCTAGAGATTACCTACTGGAGTGCAACTCCTTATAAACTGGGCGATCGCGCTATGAAAATTGCTGCGGTTCCTAATTTCACTGGCGAAAGTTTCAACCCAGAAACTGCTTCCGATAAAGACAATTATCTGCGGGAAGCAATGACAAAACAATTGGCAAGTCAAGATACTACTTTTGACTTTAAAGTTCAACTGCAAACCGATGCAGCCAAGATGCCAGTTGAAGATCCCACAGTCGAGTGGGATGAAAAAGAATCTCCCTTTGTCAAAGTAGCAACGATTCAGATTCCTCAGCAGGATTTTAACACGGAAGAGAGGAGGCAATTTGATGAGACGCAAGCGTTTTCGCCTTGGCATACTCTGCCAGAACAGCGACCTTTAGGCGGGGTAAATCGGGCACGTAAAAGAATTTACACAGAACTGGCTCAGTTTAGAAATTCGATGAATCAAAGTCAATAAATACCGAATCATTAGTAGTTATTTAGCTAAGAGTTCTTCATGATCGTATAGGTCAAATATTGAATTGACCTTCATATGCGTCAAAAAATACTACTAGAATCAGTTTCCATTTAATTTTAACCGTGTGAGCGGGAAATCCGCATCTTCAACTCAGTAAGGTGCGGATGAGAG
>CAYMWC010000077.1:0-22544 GCA_964393695.1 uncultured Pleurocapsa sp. | reverse complement strand
AGGGAATTTGGTGGCCCAAAGAACCGCCAAAACCAACTCTTGATGAAATTGAAGCAGCTAAAAAGAAATCTTACGAAAAAATCGGCAAACCTGAAAGGCTAAGACAGGTAGAATATCGGGTTAAATACTTCCAAGAAGGTGAAGAAATCAATTTACCCACCAACTATGATGTTTATCGACAAGTAGTTAAAGCTTATCCTGATACTCCTTTAAATTTTACGATGGGGCTAAACAATGGTTCAGTAACTAAAGCCACACCTGTTACTAATTAACGCTTGGTGTGAATTAGCGGTGAGACCCCGCGTACCACAAGGGCATAATATCGACATCAGGCGCAAGGAAAGCTCACCAAGACGCTTCGTTCAAATGAACTGGTTCGTAGCTCTTAGCTTTTAGCTTTTGAGACATTTTTCATAAATTTAGGTTATTGCTAATATTTTGAGTGCTGGCGATCATTTTGATATGATAAAAATCGTAAATATTTATTAAAACAATCAGTCTTAAAGCTTATATATGAATTTTCAAACTGTATTACTAAGTATCGTATCCACCTTACTTTTGAGCATAAATTTTATAGTCACTCCCCAGGCGATCGCTCTGGAGGCAGTAAATTTAATTTCTCATGCTCCTAGTGATGCTCAGGCATATATTCTTGAACCAGCAGATGGTACTATTGTTCCTGAAACATTTACCGTCAAGTTTGGTTTATCGGGAATGGATCTGGTACCTGCGGGAGTTGAACAAGATAATTCAGGACACCATCATTTATTGATCGATCAACCAGAATTACCTGATCTTAGTACTTCTTTACCCTCTACTGAGCAGATTCGTCACTTTGGTAAAGCGCAAACTGAAACCGAACTAACTCTTTCTCCAGGAGAACATACTCTACAGTTAGTCTTGGGTAACTATTTACATATTCCTCACGATAACCCTGTAATTTCTGAGCCTGTTACTATTCAGGTTAAATAATATAAATGGCATACTTGACTACATTTAAGACTTTGAGTCCAATTCTTTTATCTACTTTATTTGCTGTACCTGTAATTGCTCATAACGTCGAAATTTCTAACGAAGTAGCAGCGACATTTCATATTACTCCCAATCATAATCCCCAAGCAGGGAAACCAACTCAAGCTTGGTTTGCGTTAACTCGTCGTGGTGGTCAAAGCATTCCTTTGTCTGAATGTAATTGTGCTTTAAAAGTATATGCTGTTCCGCGCACCGAAGCTGCTCAACCTATTTTAAAACCTGAATTAAAAGCAATTAATGTCGAAAGATATCAAGACATACCAGGAGCAGATATTATTTTTCCCCAACCAGGAGCTTATGAATTAGAAATCAGTGGTTCAGCTAAAGATAATAGCTCTTTTTCTCCTTTTGAACTTACTTATACCGTGAATGTTGGAGGTTAAATCAATCAAAATAAGAGTGTTCAACACCTGCAAATAACGGCGTTGCTGATTGAATGTATACCACAAGGGTACAATGTGAAACCGAAAGTTATACTGTTTCTAGTTTCTAGTTTCTAGTTTCTAGTTTCTAATTTCTAATTTCTAATTTCTAATTTCTAATTTCTAATTGACTCCTTTTTTTAGATTACCAAAGTAATTAATTTACTGTCATACCTCGATTCAGCAACGCCCAAATAACAAAGTTTTACATAGAGTCTTTAGACAAAGGTTTTGGTTATTAGATAATATAAGAGCCTATGTTTACTTACCCAATGAGAAAACTACCACATATCAATGTTTGTAACCTTTAATCAAAAGTCTATATTATTAGCTACAGCGATCAGCTTTGCTGGTGCGATCGCGCCGAGTGCCTTTAATTTTGATGGGTTAGTTCAGGCGCAATCTAATACTCAGGAAGTAACGATTAATTTTGCAGGTTGGATTGGAAACGAAGAATTTGCCTGTGGTCAAAGCTATGAGCAGGTAGGAACTTCACAAGCTACGGTAACTCCTGTTGATTTTCGTTTTTATGTATCCGATTTGGCTTTGGTCGATGAAGATGGGAATGCTGTCCCTATTGAGTTGGAGCAAGATAATAAATGGCAATATCAAAACGTGGCTTTGATAGATTTTGAAGATAGAACTGGAGCTTGTGACAATGGTACAGCGGAAACTAGAACTACAGTCGTAGGCAGAGTACCCGAAGGTGATTATCAGAATTTGCAGTTTACTTTAGGAGTACCAAAAAACCTCAATCATGAAGATGCAGCAGTTGCTTCTTCACCTCTAAACTTGACTTCTCTGTGGTGGAATTGGCAGGGGGGTTATAAATTTTTAAGAGCCGATCTAAAAACTGAACAGGCGATTGCCAATATTTCTGAAACTAGTGACAGTCAAACTACCCACAGTCAAGACGGCACTGGTAATGTGCAAATTAATCAACAAACTACTAGCACCAGTAATCAAAGTGGTAGTCATACTACTAGTCAAACCAGCAGCCAAACTAGTATTTTTCAGAATGGACATGGGACTCATTCGCAAACCAGCAGTACCCAAACTACTCATCAAGATGGGAACAACACTTATCTAATTCATCTAGGTAGCACTGGTTGTCAAGATTCGGCACGCAGCGATTTATTTGATTGCGCCAATCCCAATCGAGCCAAGATTGTTTTGGAAGATTTTAATCCTGAAGACAATGTGGTTATTGCCGATTTAGCTGAACTTTTATATCAAACAGATTTAACTAGGAATCAAGCTAATACCCCTACTGGTTGTATGTCTTCTCCAGATGATGGCGATTGTGCTGGGATCATGGAAAATTTAGGTTTGTCTAGCAATGGTACAGCCTCGACAGAACAAAAATTCTTTTGGGTAGAATAATTTTAGGTGTTGGTGATTTAAAGTATGACGTATAAAGTGTTTCTGCTTTTAGCTCTTAGCTCTTAGCTTTTTTTTATTTAATATATTTTATGGATAATCCGCAGATTATCAGACGCTTTAATTCCATCATAAGTTTGGCTATTGTTTTTTTTCTATCAATTTGTCTGTCGATTAGCTTGAGTAGAGTCATGGCGATGGAGACTAACTTAGTAGCTACCGCCAACGAATATAACTGGAACTTGCCTGAGTGGACACCTAAACCTGTTGTCCCTGAAGATAATCCTATGACTGCGGACAAGGTGAAGCTAGGCAGATATTTGTTTTATGAACCGCACCTATCAATTACAGGGAAATATTCTTGTGCGTCATGTCATAAACAGGCTTTAGCTTTTACCGATGGTAAACAGGTGGCAATCGGTACTACTAACGAAAAACATCCCCGTAATTCGATGAGTTTGGCGAATATTGCCTATAATCCTGTGCTGACTTGGGCAAATCCCTTAATGACTAAGTTAGAAAGCCAGGCATTGATTCCTATCTTTGGGGAACATCCCATTGAAATGGGGATGGTAGGACAAGAACAGCAGATGATTGAATGGTTACAAAACGATCCGCAATATCGTCAAATGTTTGCGGAAGCTTTTAGACAAGAAAAAAATCCCATAACTATCAATAATTTGACTAAAGCTCTAGCTAGTTTTGAAAGAAGCCTTGTGTCTTTTAATTCTCCCTATGATCGTTATCGCTATGAAAGACAACCGAATGCTATTTCTACCGCAGCTAAACGAGGAGAAAAACTATTTAACAGCGAACGGCTAGAATGTTTTCATTGTCATGGAGGGATTAATTTCAGCGATTCGATAAAACACGAAAATCTCGCCTTTACGGAAATAGCCTTTCACAATACGGGTTTGTATAATATCGATGGTCAAGGCAGTTATCCGCCAGACAATATAGGAATCAAAGAAATAACGCAAGAAAATAAGGATATGGGACGCTTTAAAGCTCCTACCTTAAGAAACATCGCCCTAACTGCCCCTTATATGCACGATGGTAGTATTAGCACCTTAAAAGAAGCGATCGCTCATTATCAAGCTGGAGGTAGAACTATCACTGAGGGAAAATGGACAGGAATCGGCAGCAGCAACCCTTATAAAAGTGGCTTTATCCAAGGTTTTGAAATTACCGAAGCAGAAATTAATGACCTGATTGAGTTTTTAAACAGCCTGACTGACGAACAGTTTATCACCAACCCAGCTTATAGCAATCCTCATTTAAATCAATCAAAATAACTAATTTTAAAGCGAGAGATATAGATTCTATTGATCGAGCGATCGAAATCATTTCTGATGCTGTCTATTTAAGTAATCATTTAAAAATATAGTTATCAAAAAGCCCAAAGATTAAAATTCTTACTTTTATTTGTTCAAAATATTAACAACACTATTTTATGATGTTATCATTTAAAATATTCCCCTGGTTTGTGACTGAAACTACCAACAATATCCAGTTACAAAAAGCTCGTAAAAGACATAATAGTTTGCCAAAAACCAAACACGATAAATTTTATCGACTAGCTAATCAAAATTACCGACAAGCCTGTACTATTGCTCAAGAAAGATATAGCGACTTAGCAAAAATGTTACGAGCAGTTGTTAAAGAACATTATATTTCGGCTGAACAAAATAAAATTAATACGATTATTATCTGCTTAATAGATATCCTTGCTAGTAAAGCTAATATCTTTCCTGATATGGAATACCAAGATATTTGGTACACTGATCACTACGATTTAATTGAATTGGCGAGAAACATGGGCGTAGGAGACGAAGCTTTACCTCACTGGCAAGAAGAATTAAATCCTTATAGTCGTTATTTAGAGCTTTTTTCTTCAGATTTAGTCCAAATTTTATTAGAGCTTTCGGAAGAAGCTTTGATAGATCCTTACCAATCTGGTGCGGATATAGATAAATGGTTTAGATATATTGCTAGAGAAACTTTAAAATCTCGTAGACGCTTATTTCGCTATCATCAAAAACAAAGCGAATCTTTTTATATTTCAACGAAAAATCTAGGTATAAGCGACTGGGATAGTAATTGATGAGGGTTAATTAATAGTTACTTAAAAGCTAACAATCACTAACATTAGAGACATGATCAGCTAGTTTTTGAAGTTATCAAGTTAAACTTGGGTATTGCCCACCCTACTTTTTGATTCTTGATTCATTTTGCTGTATTCCCGTTGTCGACGACGCTCTTGTTGACGGGCTTTTTTGGCTGGGGTAAGTTGATCATAACAGTAGGGGCAAGAAATATGTGGTTCATATTGGGGCGATTGTTGCTCGGCTTCAGAGATAGGATGTCCACAAGCGTAACAAAGGTCATAACTACCAGATTCTAATCCTTCTTTAACTGCAACTCGTTCATCAAAAACAAAGCATTCTCCTTCCCACATACTGTCTTCAGAAGAGACATTTTCTAAATATTTTAAAATTCCCCCTTTGAGGTGATATACCTCTTTAAATCCTTGGGACAGTAAATAAGACGAGGCTTTTTCACAACGAATTCCCCCTGTACAAAACATGGCTACTTTTGGATTTTTATTGGGATCAAGATTTTGAGCTACGTATTCAGGAAATTCACGAAAAGATTCGGTTTTTGGGTTTTTGGCTCCTTGAAAACTGCCAATTTCTACTTCATAGTCGTTTCTGGTATCGATTAAGACTACTTCAGGATCGCTAATTACCTGATTCCAATCTTGCGGATCGACATAAGTACCTACTTGTTGAGTGGGATTTACTTCAGGCATTCCCAAGGTAACAATTTCCGATTTAATTTTGACTTTTAGTCTGACAAAGGGTGATTTCTGAAAGGTAGATTCCTTGTGTTCTAAATCGGCTAAACCAGGAATAGTTCGTAAACATTTTAAAACAGTAGCGATCGCACTGTTACTACCTGCAATTGTACCATTAATTCCTTCTGTAGCTAAGATAATTGTACCTTGAATTTTATTTTTGCGACATAAGGCTAAAATTTCAGCTCTTTTGGCTTCCAGTTCCGATATAGAGACAAATTTATAAAAAGTAACAATAAGATAACTCATCGAATAACGTTAATTTATTTAAGACAAACAACTACTAACTACTAACCACTACAAGGGCGCAAGCCTTGCGGAGGGGCTGTCTTTTGAGGTTTCCTCAAAAGCTTGTAAGCCCCGTCCCCTACTAACTACTAACCACTTCAAGACTCAGGAAATTGCTGATTTTGTACTTCTTGAGTAAATTCTTGAACAGCATCAGTGATAACCTGCCTTAAATTGACGTAGGATTTTGCAAATGGTGGTTGTTTAGCGGATAAACCTAAAAAATCGGCAGTTACTAATACCTGACCATCACATTGATTGCCTGCACCAATACCAATAGTCGGGATCGGAATTTTAGAGGTGATAGTTGCAGCTAGATCACTAGGAATGTGTTCAAGGATAATCGCAAATGCTCCTACTTGCGCTAGAGCGATCGCCTGATCCAAAATAGCATTAGCTTCATCTATAGTTTTTCCCTGTTGCTTATAACCCAAAATCCTAACAGATTGAGGAGTTAAGCCTACATGACCCATTACAGGAATGCCAATATTAGTTAATTCAGCAACGGTTTCTAATATACGAGGATGTCCTCCTTCTAGCTTAATAGCTGCTGCTCCTGTTTCTTTGATCACTCTGCCTGCTGCTTCTATTGCCTGAGTAACGCTAGTTTGATAACTCATAAAGGGTAAATCACAAACTACTAAAGCTTTTTTAACTCCGCGACCAACAGCCTTGGCATGATGGATCATTTCATCTAAAGTTACAGGTAGAGTACTAGCATGACCAAGACCAACCATTGCCAAAGAATCTCCGACTAAAATTAGGTCTACTCCAGCCTGGTCTAATACTTGTGCCAGACTATAATCCCAAGCTGTCAGGGAAATAATTGCTCGCCCTGTTTGTTTCCATTGAGTTAATTGCTGTATAGTTACTGCCATTGGGATCGAATACTAAATCTAATAAGTTGCTAGGCTACTCTCTTATTGTAAAACCTGGAATATAACAACACCTTTATTAGAACTTGACGTACTCTCATCCTAAATCAAAGATAAGATATGAGATTCTTGAAGGACATTAACCCTTACTGGCTGCGTCAAGCAGACCCTAGACACTCGACCGAAGCCTTCGTGCTTACTTTTAATTCCAATATTTAGACTGCCGTTGCAATCAGCATTAATTAGATGACCACTCTTTGTCTTATACAATCCGCGTTTTATCCTTCTACCAGAGAATTTTTTCTGAGTAGGATTATCTGCGTTGTAAACAGGGATGTCATCTTTATCAAGGCTAGATGCTTTGGACGTATAAGACTCTTCCTGCTCGATGTAGTTCAACCCGTATCGCTCACAGAGGCTAGAAAGCTTGGCGCGAAGAGTAAAAATTGGAATTTGAACAAAGTTAAGGCAGCGCGTTGCGGGGGTTTCCCCCGTTGTAGCGACTGCCGTCTGATTATTGCGTTTACCCATGTTGATACTTTGCTTAAGAGTAGGGTTGTATCCCACAACAATCGTTCCAATTTTTCTACTAAGACAGAAATCAACTATATACCTAACAGCTTTGTTCAGATAATCATTGACTTGATTTTTACGACGGTAAGAAAGCCATGCTTCTTGCTTCGTCAAATACTTAATATCTTGCTTGTCTTTATGATGAACAAGTTTGGCGCGACGTTTATTAAACCACTGGTTTTTAGACTTAAGCCAGCGTCCATCAATAATAAAAGATTCGTCAGTCGTACTGACTACTGTAGCAAGGTTATTAAGTCCCAAATCAATCGATATCGCTTCACTGCTTTCAACACTTGTTTGTTCATTATTGGATTCATAAACAAATGCAGCATCCAAAAATCTACCTTTTTGTTTGGGCAGTATTCGGATTTCCTTAATCCGATACCTTCTCAAGTTGGGAGGTACTGTTATGTAGACAGAACCATGTTCTCTGGTGTATTGCCGAGATGTAGGAATTTTAAATTTCCAATCATCTTTGGCAAAATCATGTCTAGCTCTGATTGGAATAATCAAAGGGAAGTAGCCATTTTTAGGCAGATATCTAGGAAGATTAATTTTTTCCTGATACATTCCTTCTTTTCTCATCAAGAGCAATTTAAAAAACGCCTTAAAACATCTATCTACATACTTCAAAGTTTGTTGACCGCAATCTGTAGCCAAGATCTGATAGTTTTCATTCTCTTTGCACAGGTGATAATTCGATTCGTAACTGAGATATTTTGCTTCTTGAAAGAAATACTGACGAACTGTATAAAGTCCAACATTAAACAAATTTTTGGACAAGTGACACAAGTTAACCAAAATTTCTTTTTCGGCGTTATTCAGTTTCAATCGAACTGTTTGAGTCAACAACATAAAACTAATCCGCTAGATATTTATTATCTTAGCGGAAAGCTAAATATTAATCAACATAATTGGAGGCGCGCAGAGTACTCGTTATCTTCGATTTGGGATGAGGGAAATGCGCGATTTTTAGATGGCAAAACTAAAATTACAAAATTTACAAAAAAGATATCGTCCTGATGTCATTCCTGTTAAAGATATTTCTTTAGAAGTTGATGATGGTGAATTTTTAACCCTGTTAGGCCCTTCAGGATGTGGTAAATCTACTTTATTACGGCTAATTGCGGGTTTAGAACCGCCTACTAAGGGACAAATTACGCTCGGTGAAGAAAATCTTAACAAGGCTGCTCCAGGCGATCGCAATATGGCAATGGTCTTTCAAAGTTATGCTCTCTATCCTCATATGACCGCAGCCGAAAATATTGCTACTGCTCTCAAATTGCGTAAAATGCCCCAAGAGGAAATTAAACGCCGAGTTAACGAAGCAGCCCATAAATTAGAATTAACTAGTTTACTTAACCGCAAGCCAGGTCAGATGTCTGGAGGACAAAGACAACGGGTAGCCCTAGCTAGAGCTTTAGTCCGCGATCCTGAAGTATTTTTATTAGACGAGCCTTTAAGTAATTTAGATGCTTTACTGCGAGAGCAAGTTAGAGCGCAGATGAAACAGTTATTTAAAGAACAAAATAAACCCGTAGTCTATGTAACCCACGATCAAACTGAGGCAATGACTCTTTCTACCAAAGTTGCAGTTTTAAATCAAGGTTTAATTCAACAACTAGATCCCCCTAACCGCATTTATTCCCATCCTGCCAATGAGTTTGTTGCCAGCTTTGTCGGTAGCCCTCAGATGAATCTTTTAACCCTAAAATGCGATGGCAATAAGGCACTTTTAGGCAAATATCAATTGGACTTACCAATGATTAATCCTCAACCCAATCAAATTATTTTAGGAATTCGACCAGAAGATCTCTCGTTAGCTGCTGCCGATCAAGAGCCAACTATTATCGGTCAAGTATATTTGGTTGAGCAGTTAGGTAAAGATAATTTAATCAGCGTCAAAATTGATAACTCAGATATAACCATTCGGGCTTTATTACCAAGTGATGCTCAGTTTCAGGAAGAGACAATCTCTTTAGTAGTTCAACCCCATAAACTTCATTGGTTCGATATCGAAACAGGCGATCGTCTTAATTATTAGATTCATACTGTTAGAAAGCAATAAAAAGAAAGTTTATTTAGAAATGACTATATTTATATAGTTAGATAATTTTATTTGTCTCCAAAAGGATAATAATTATTTGTTTTAATTAACTATGACTAAGAACTAAAAGGCAAGATTAGAAAAAAAGAAAATAGATTATTGAGTAATCAGCCATTAAATGAGATTGCTGTAATTTACTAAAATTCCACTATAGTCGCACCATATTACAATTTTTCTTTTAATTTTTGGATTGTTTTGATAAGTTGTTGCCTATTTTTATATGATTTTATCCATTTAGGAAGTTTAGCAGCTACTGAAGAATTACACCACCATCCACCTTGACTTGGTTTTCTTTCTCGTAAATCAGCTTTTATATAAGAATTAAGTAGATCAAGATGTTTTTTATTAAAAGCATATAATGAGTGACCGCAACAATTAATTTGCAGCCAAAGATCGAAACCAAAATATTCGTCTGTAGGATTTTCTTCGTTCCATGCAAAAGTATGATTGCAAATTGTTGTGCTGCATCGGAATTAAAAGGAAGAATGCGTCGAGTAAAATCTAGCTCGAACATAGATTTAGCTGCTTTTTTTAAGGCAGTACGTCGTTTTCCTTCTGGTAAGATTTCCAAACCATAAAGAATTTCAGCTTAAGTCAAAGTAGTAATAAATAAGCTTGTTGTTTTATGTTTTCCTATCCAGCGCAAAACTAATTTATCGGGTTGCGACTTCATCAATTCTGACAAAACATTTGTATCAAGGACAATCATTTCTCAATTAATTTGAGGTGGTTCACGCATCGCTTCGCGAAAAGAGGGAGGTAAATCGTCAACTCCACCAAGTTGAGCAAACCGCTTTTTAATTGCTTCAGCTAAATTTTCTGGTAGCTGAGAATCTTCAAGTAAGGTAGTGCGTAAAATTTGTCGTACTTCTTCTTCCATCGAATGACCATGATGAGCAGCACGGATACGCAGCAGTTCTTTAATTGGTTCTTCTAGATTACGGATGGTTAAGCTAGCCATAATATTTTAATTTAACTTTATACTTACATTGTAATTAATGTTAGCAATGCAATCAATGCTAGCAATAAACAAGGCGATCGCGCTTATAATCTGTCATCACTTAAAATTCAAAATTATTCTCCAAAATCAAAAAATTATTAAATAAAATAATTAATTAGTAATTATTGTCTCAAATTGATGTGTAATTTTCCATATTTGTATTGTAAGTAGAACGATTAAAGTTAACATATAACTTGTTAAAGAAAACCATAATAGATGAACGCTTTGAATATATAGAGTGAGTAGAATTAAAGGAATAAAAATCAAGAAAAAAGCAATTAAAGAAGCATTACGTAAAATTTTACCCTCTTTCAAACCAATAAAATAAGCCTCTAACATAAAAGCGATCGCTGTAAAAGAAAATAATGGTAATAACCATAGACTATAAGACACTATTTCTTGATTAATCTCAGCATGATTGGTTAGCCAACTAAATATAGTTTCAGGAAAGTAAATCACACTTAAGGCAAATCCTAAAGAAATTACTAAGCTAGTAAAAATAGCAACTATCAGCAAAGACAATATTTTCTGTTCTTCTCCTTTTCCCTTAAAATTACCAACCAGAGTTTGAGTAGTCATGCCTACTCCTTGAATAGCGAACTGGCTTAAAAGGGCAATTTGCAAAAGTAAACCATTTTCAGCTAATAAATTAGTTCCCATTGTTGCACTAATATTAGTGAAGATTGAATAGACAGAAATTAAAGCCAAAAAGCGTACTAAAATATTAAAATTAAAGCTAATAGCATCTTGTAAAGATTCTTTTTTCCAAACTTTGGTAATTGCTAGAGATACATCTTGCCAATTGACACTAAAAGTAACTCCTATCAGGGCAACTAATAACGCTAAATATTGACTTAAAGCAGTAGCCAATCCTGCCCCCATACTTTCCCAATGCCAACGATAAATCATCAAGTAATCAAATAAAACATTCGAGAAATTAGCAATAACAGATATTAATAAGACCAAGCTATTTTTCTCTCTACCTAGAAACCAACCAATTAAAACAAAGTTAAGTAAAACAGCAGGTGCTCCCCAAATTCTAGCATTAAAATATTCAATTCCTGATACTTCAATTGCAGGAGAACCTGATAAGATAGTAAAGCCTAATTTGTGTATGGGATATTGTAACAATAAAATTATCAAGGCGATCGCAATAGCAATTAAACTACTTCGTAACCCTGCAACAATCATCTCTTGATTATTATCTTCTCCTACTGCTTGTGCTGTTAATGCATTAGTACTATTGCGAAGAAATTTTAAAATACGATAGAGATAATCAAACAAAATACTAGCTAAAATCACTCCAGCCAATGGTTTAATATCTTTTAAATGTCCTAAAAAAGCAGTATCACATAATCCAGCCAAGGGGATCATCATGTTAGATAGTACAGCTACGAAAGATAATCTATAAAAACGTGGCAAAAAGTCGATATTTTGTTTTACTAAAGCAAAAGACATAATTATTTAAATGAGCAAAAACAGCCACTAGATTTGTCTTTATTTTAAAGTGATCGTCTATAATCTTTATTTGAAGTTTTTCAGTAGTCAAGCCATTTAATAAGCATTTGTAACAAAGTGATAGGCGTTCTCGTTTTACTAATTAACTGTATAAGTAATCTCTTCCACTTGTCCTGGTGCGCCCAAAACTTTTTGTTTTTCATTATTAAAGCTAATTACTACTCCACCTGCATTACCTGCTCGAATTGTCACCTCTTTTTTACCTGTCCATTGACGTTGTGTACCTTGAGGCAGAGTGCCTTCAAAAGCCACTTGACCATCTACCATCACTTTCAGCCAACAACGTTCTTGTAGATTGATGCCCACTGTTACTGACTGCGAGTTATTAGAACCAGACACAAATTGGGGAAGAGATTTAGGCTGATTAGTTGATGAAGAAGGAGATGCTGTCGATTTAATAATCTCAGAATCCAAATTAGGTTTTGATGGTGCTTGATTAATAATTACAGGACGTTCGACAAACATAGTAATTCCTGTAACCGAAATAATGACCAACAAAATATAAAGTAAATATAAGTGAAGCGATCGCAACTGAAAATTAAACCAATACCCGCGTTCAATCTTATTACCGATCTGTGGATCAGACACTTCCCTCTCGGAAACAGATGGTAAAATAAACTCGACGTCTGTTGCTCCTATTTCTTGGGCAAATTTAGCCACCAAAGCCCGAATGTAATATGGTTCTGGCAATTCCTCCATATTTCCAGTTTCGATAGCTGCCAAGAGACGTTTAGTAATTTTAGTATTAGCTGCAATTGTCTCTAAAGAAATATTTTTGGCAGTACGAATTTGCTGTAATTTAAGACCTATTTCTGCAAGTTGTTGTTGTTGATCTGCATTTAAATTATTGTTGGTCATATACTGCGCCCCCAGGTTGTGCAGCTAATTTAAAAGGTTTAAATTAAATGAATTTTTGAGCAAGTTGACTTCATTTGTCTCTAAGTGTCTATATTGACCTTGAGGAAGTTTAAGATTATCACAAAAATTTAAAGTGATTGAGCCAATTGCTAAACGATGTAACCTCAAAACTTGATAACCAAGTTGTGCAGCTACACGCCGTATTTGTCTATTTCTCCCCTCAGTTAAAATTATTTCAATAGTTGTGTCACATTTACAAGAATGAACTAATCTAATTTTGGCTGGTAGAGTTTTTCTGCCGTCCAATTTAATTCCTTGACTCCATAATTTTAAATCTGCTTGCGTGAGAGGATGATCTAAATCAACAAGATAAGTTTTGGGGAGGTGATAGCGAGGATGAGTTAAACCAAGAGTTAAATCACCATCATTAGTGAGAATTAAAGCTCCACTAGAGGCGAAATCCAATCTACCAACGGGATGAATTCCTGTTCCTTGTTTGAGGTTTGCAGGTAATAAATCGATTACAGTAAAACGATTCTGGGGATCGACACAAGTAGAAACTACTCCTGGGGGTTTATTTAATAACAGGTAAAATAATTGAGGACGCTGTCTTGTCTCAACTGCCTTACCATCTACACATAAAATATCCGTTGCTAAATCTACCTTGTCTCCTAACTTAGCTGTTTGACCGTTAATCTTAATTCTACCTGCTAAAATCATTGTTTCTGCTTTGCGTCGTGAGGCGACTCCCCACTGTGACAAAACTTTTTGCACTCGTTCAGCCATTTATAAAGAGATTGTTTTACCAGCGATATAATTTTTAATTTTACCTAAAAGCTAGTCTTGTTCTCTTGAGCTATGTGAGCTAGTAATATACTGCCCAAAAAAAAGTGATAAAGTATCAGTCGATTATAGAAAATTGTTAGGAATATCTAACTTAATTTTTAGTTTTTATCATCTATCTTAATGATTAATAAATTATTATCTACGGCAGTCAAACTTTACTTGCGATCGCAAATAACCCAGTCAGAAGCTTTACAAGTTAGAATCTTGGGCAAAAATCGTCAAATTCTTAAAGGTTATATTCCCCAAGTATTGTTAACCTGCAACCGCGCTGTCTATCAAGGGCTTTTTTTACAGCAAGTTGAAGTTAAAGGGACAAATATTGGCTTTAATTTACCAGAAGTTTTGAATAAGAAACCTTTACAACTACTAGAGCCAATTGTAGTAGACGTTAAATTGAATTTAGATATTACAGACTTACAAGCTTCTTTAGCTGCTCCTTTATTACAAAGTGGTTTAAACGATCTTTGGCAGATGATTTTATCCGCCCATCCTACTGGTAATCCCTCTCCCAAATTAGTTAACTCAAGAATTGAATGGCAAAAAATTGCGATCGCTGATAACAAGTTGAATTTGACAGGTATATATCAGGATATCGAAGAAAAAATTAGAGAAATTAAGCTATCTATTGTAATAAGCCTTTTTGATCGTCATATTCTCAATTTATCCTCTATAAAAATCTCTAACACCTTTTGGGATTCCCAAGAATTTGAGCAACCACTGCAAATTGATTTAGGCAAAGAAGTTCAGATTGAACAATTAGTTATTGTCTCTCCAAAAATATTATGTGTGGGAAAAATAACAATTAAACCTAATTAAAAACCTATGTATTGACATATACAATTTGTCAGGAAAACATTGACCTATTTATTGTGTTTTTAAACAATATTTGTAGCCCATAATACAAACTATCAGGCAATTAAAAAAAGTAGCCTTTCTTAATATATGTTTATTTTTGAATATTAAACTCCAAAGTCTTTGGCTGAAATTGATTTAGCAGTTGTTGCTTGCTTAGTTAAAACAAAATTTTCCTAATTAATTATTGTCAAATAATAAGAAAGAAAATATAAATGAAAAGGTTAATTTTAATAGGTAGTATTTCAGGTTATGTCCTCAATTATCAGTCCCATAGATACTTCAGGTTTTGTTGGAGATGGTTTGGATTTAGTTGGTACGGATGGATTCAACTCGCTTTTTGGCACAGCCAAGGGAGATTTGATAGATGCACGTGCAGGTAGTGATTTAATTGATGGTCGTGCTGGCGATGATTTAATTAAAGCTGGTCTTGGAGGGGATTTTATCAAAGGTGGCGCAGGTGACGATATTATCTTTGGTGAAGGAGGTAAAGATGTCGTCTTTGCTGGCAGTGGTAATGATTCTGTTGACGGTGGTGATGGTAATGATGTAATTTATGGTAGTCATGGCAATGACTCTATCTTAGGTGGTCTTGGCGATGATACTATTTTCGGTAATAATGGCAACGATACCATTATTGGTGGTTCTGGTAATGATGTCTTGTTTGGTAATAGTGGCGAAGATGTATTTGCCTTTGATGCCAGCGATTTTTCTTCTCAGGCTATCAGTAGAGTTGGAGACTTCACCGTTGGTCAAGATAGCTTAGTCATTGAAGGTTTAAGCGATGATGATCAATTATCTTTTGATTCTAAAAATGGTATTTTGTATTACAATGGCGACGCTGTTGTTGATCTCAAAAACATTGGTGATATCAGCGATATGGATGTCGAAAAGAATAGTGATGGTGGTTATGAATTAATGTAGTAACACGCCTCATCTGAACACCAGGTAAAAAATTAGGTGGGCATTGCCCACCTTTTTAAAGGTATTTTAGTTGTTAATTAAGAGGTCTGAGAGCGTTATTGTATATATAGTTGGCGATTTTAATACCTGCATCAGAACCCGCATAAGCGTCAAATTGATAGTGAATTCCCAAATAAATACGGCTGCGGGCATTTTCTAGCAAAGCTTCAGTAAAACTGTTGAAGGATCTTGTCCGTTCTGGACGCGGTTGACCATCCATACCGACATTTACACCATTAAACTCATCGGAACTCAGAGTGAACGAGATGTTATCTCTGCGATAAAAACGTCTGAGAGTCCAAAAAACCGCAGCCCCAAAAGTAGCGTGTCCAGATGTATAGGAAGGGAAGTTAGGAGTAAAATTAATCCGTCCTGGCTCATTGGTGCGAGGTGCGCCCAAAGGTTCAAAATTGGGATCACCACTTGTCCATATATTGCCATCTCGATCTCCTCCGCGAACAGCAAGAATTGGTCGCCAGAGGTTGTAAAAATATTTTGTATCCCAACACTGAATACCTGCATCTGCCATTGCCAAGTTTGCCAGCGCAAATAGGCGTGCATTGTCCTCCAAGGTATTATTTCGCAGAATAGCGATTTCCCTTACATTTTGATTGTATAGACGTGGTGGTGTTCCTATTCCTTTTGCGCCATCATAAGCCCAAAAAATACCTATTTCTGTTTCATCTTCGCTGCGAGTAGTAGAATTTATAGCTCCATTAGCTTTAACGTCATTAAAAGAATCTGCATAGGCAGCACTCTGTAACTCAGGGGGGGCTGGAGAGCGAAAGTCAATTATATTGGGGATAACAAAAGGTCTTACAAGTCCCCAGCGAGGAGTTAAAAATCCCTGCTCAGGATTTAAGGGATCTACATTATGTTGTCCTGGTAAGCCTCCTGGTTGATAGGGCATGGGATCGTCGCTACGGTCGTTGTTGCGATTAGCAAGTACACGTTTAGCAATATCTGTGCCAATAGTAATACCTTGATCCCGTGGAGATCCAGGAGGAATTGTATTGAGAAAGTTAGTGAGTTCGGTTCTAAATGTATCTGTCTGTCCTGGATATAAGGCACTTAAGGTGATAAAAGCTGCTTGAGCGATCGCAGCTTCTTTAGAAGCACTAGGATTGGAGGGTAAATCATTTAGGTAAGGGGTAAATTTGCGAGCAATCGAGTTAAAAGCATCGAACATTGCCACATGAACAATTGCCAAGGCACGTGCAGTTCGAGTTGGACCTCGTTGATTGACTGATTGTGCTGCACCAGTATGGTCATTGGCAACTGCATTTAAAGCAATATTATTCCAAAACAATATAGCATCGTTATTCATATTTTTATTCCTCTTGATTGCAAGTAATTTAATTGACTTGATTAAGATTCAAGCTTTAAACTTCTATAGGTAACTTCAGTGTTTTTCGACTGTTTTATGCAGGTTTTACAATTGTTAATGTTGTTCTGATTTCCTCTTGAATCCCCAACCAGCCTAGATATGAAAAAATTAAATAAATTATTATTTATTGCTGCGATCGCTTTAATTTTCTTACTGCAACAACCAGTTATTTCCACAACTAATAATCAAACAATTTTGGAGATAGAACAAAAGGCAGAGCAACTATATCAACAAAATCAGTATGCAAAGGCAATTAATTTATTAAAAACTACTATTAAGCAATATCAAAAACAGGGGGATCGGATTGGTAGTGCGATCGCAACTCGTAATTTAGCTTTGATTTATCAGAAGTTGGGGGAATGGGAACAGGCACAAACTAGTCTAGCTGAAGCAGCTAAGATAATCGCCACTATCAAAGATGAATCAAAACAAAGTCAGTTACTCGCTCAAGTTGGGGAGGTTAAAGGACAGGTAGAATTATCTTTGGGAAACGCCCAGGCAGCTTTAGGGACTTGGAAACAAGCTACTGATCTTTACGAAGAGCAAGAAAATATCACAGGGTTGGTTCAAGGGAAAATTTATCAAGCTTCGGCTTTACAGGAATTGGGCTTATACACTCAAAGTATTAAACTCCTCACTGCCACTCAAAAGCAACTTCAAGCTCAACCAGATACTATAACCAAAGCTCAGGCATTACTCAATCTGGGAGATATTTTCAATCGCATCGGTAAATATCAATCTGCCCAGACTACCTTAAAATCAGGAATGGCGATCGCGAAGCGTACCCGAAGGGTTATCGCTGAAAAATTAGCAGATAATCTGACAATGGCTGAGATTTATCTTAATTTAGGTAATAATGCCAGATTGCAAAATCAAACTTCAGCAGCCTTAGACTATTATCAAGAGGCAATTAAGCTCGCTCCGCAGCCAGATCTACAATTGAGAGGAAAATTAGCTCAACTTGCTGTGTTGGTTAGCTTACCAGACAGGCAAACGGCTGCCAAATTAGTCACTGAAATCCAACAACTACTAGAGCAACTGCCGATCCAGCAAACTACGATCGAGGCGCAAATTAATTTAGGGCGATATTTAATAGATTTGGACACTCCAGCTGAACAAATAGCAGAATTATTAGTTAAAGCAGTCAATGAAGCTAAAAATCTCGGTATTATCAAAACTGAAGCCGAAGCTTGGGGAGAATTAGGTCATCTTTACGAGCTTAATCAACAATGGCAAGCAGCAGCCACACTTACCGAACGCGCTTTAGTCAAGGCTCAAAGCATGAATGCCAAAGAATTAACCTATCAATGGCAATGGCAACTGGGTAGAATCCTTAAAGCTCAAGGACAGAGAGACAAAGCGATCGCTGCTTATACTCAGGCTACGGCTAATTTGCAATCTTTAAGAAGTGATTTAATCGCCATTAGTTCAGACGTACAATATTCTTTTCAGGCTAAAATCGAGCCTGTTTATCGGCAGTTGGCAACTCTTTTGTTAGAACCTGGAGCAAGTCAAGAGAATTTAAATCAAGCTAGACAGATAATTGAATCCTTGCAAATTGCTGAGTTGGATAATTTTTTCCGTGATGCCTGTTTAGATACCCAACCGCAACAGATCGATCAACTAGATCCTACCGCAGCCGTAATTTACACGATTATTTTAGGCGATCGCCTGGAAGTAATTGCAGCTATTCCTGGTCAACCACTACGCCACTATTCTAATAACTTACCCCCAGATGAAATCGAGTTGGTGCTTACCTCGGCTAATAGTCAACTGCTTGAACCTCGTCGTCTTAATTTAGGTCTATTTCAACAGGGTTATGATTGGTTAGTGCGTCCCTTTGAAGCTGAACTAAAAACTAGCAATATTAAAACCCTAGTCTTTGTTCTCGATGGGATTTTACGTAATCTTCCCCCTGCTACCCTCCACGATGGACAACAATATTTAATTGAAAAATACAGTGTGGCGATCGCTCCCAGTTTACAACTCTCCCAGTTACAAACGACAGTTTCAGACAGTCAGGATTTATTATTAGCAGGACTTTCAGAATCCCGTCAAGGTTTTACAAGTTTGCCTGGAGTCAAAAAAGAAATTGAACAGATTCAACCTCTATTTGCTTCCTCAGTGCTGCTAAATAACAACTTTACCGAAGCTAACTTTGATCGCTTTGCTAGCGATACTCCTTTTCGGGTAGTTCATCTGGCAACTCATGGTCAATTTAGCTCCAATGCTCAAGATACCTTTGTCTTGACTTGGGACGATCGCATCAATATTGAGGAGTTAAATCGCTTGCTGCGTGGAGATAGTAAGCAATTGCGTCCTATTGATTTGTTAGTACTGAGTGCTTGTCAAACAGCTACAGGCGATCGCTTAGCTAGTTTAGGCTTGGCAGGTATTGCAGTTCGTGCAGGCGCACGTAGCACCGTCGCATCTTTATGGGCAGTTAATGATTCGGCGACTGTCACCCTCATGACACATTTTTATCAAGCATTGGCTCAAGACAATATGACTAAAGCTGAAGCACTACGTCAAGCTCAAATATTAACTATGAAAAATGAGCCTTTTGCCCATCCTTATTATTGGTCAGCATTTATTTTACTAGGAAACTGGCAATAATCAAGAGCAGTAAACAGTAATTAACTTGTTTACATATTTGCATATCTATACTAGATCTCTAAACTGGTAAACTGCTGACTGGGGTTGAATTATATCTTGCCAACCGAGTTTCGATAACAAATCAGTCCAAGCTATTTCGATATTGGGGTTATTTGGTTTAGCTATACGAAGTTCTGCTAAGTCAGTCAAGGCATCGTATAAAAGGTTGTGTTGGAGATAGACTTTATATTTTTCTAACTCAGAAGCCTGAGCCAATTGATTTTGTAGTCTTGAGTTTGATGGGAGTCGGGATATCCATCCTGCTAGGGCAATTTCTGCCTCTTGTGGCGTTCCAGCACAATCAACTTGGAGACTCCAAGTATAGTTAGTTTGTGGAGATAGAGCATATTTGGGAGATTGAGGGAGATTAACGCCGATTATTCCTGGTTTTTGAGGTTTAGGTAGGACGCGAGCATATATTTTCTTGCCTGTTGCTAGCTCTGTAACTATAAATTCTATTTTATTAATTCCATTAATATTCTGAGGAATGTTAAACCAAAAGCTAGGATAGGCAGAAGCAGTAAACTCGCGATTTTTATTTCCTAATAAATAGACAATATTTTGTGTACCTTTGCCACAAACAGTATTTCTTAACCGATTATCTCTAGTTCCTCCAGCAGCAAAGTCTTCCTCAGGAGAACCTGTATCTGGTGCTGGTGGTAATCGATTACTGTGATTTTTCTTTTCTTTGGTATGCCCAGATGGCGGAACAAAAAATAAGGTAATTAAGCAAGTTATAACCATCAACCTCCAGGGGCGAAAATAGTTAATTATCCACAGGGTTTTTAGTCCTCGATTTGAATAAGCAGTTTTTAATAGCATTTTTGAGATAATTCGACAAAAAACAAATAATATAACAGTAAGTTTTTAGATTAGGACATAAGACATCAATTTGGAGAGAATAGGGAATATTTTAATGTTTTCTTCGGTGCTATGTATAGATATAGTAATGCTAATTTAAATTAAATAGAGTTTAGACTTGGGTTGATGTTACTAAAAGTAATTAGATTTTTAAATAAATATAGGTTTATTTCTATGATATCAATTTGATTTATTTTCAGACAAATCAACAAAATATTAATTTTTACAACAAATTGCAGAATGGTTATATTAGCAATTGAAATCTGATTAGTACTCAGAATATGGTTAAGACAATGAAAAATTCACACTACTGAAAATTGGCAAAATTATCAAGTCTCACTTAAGACTGTATGGAGAACATCTCGAAAACTTTGGCACAGCTTGTCCAAGAAGCCTGTGAATATCCTCCTGGAAATAGAGAACGTCAAAAAAGATTAACACAAATTATTAGATTGGTTAATAGAAAACTATGGAAAGAAAATACAGTTTATTATGAAGATGCTTTACAAGAAACATGGGTGTATTTCTGTCACAATGTTTGTGAAGGAAAAACTGCTAAACCATATGATCCTGAGCAGGCTACTGTTGTTACTTGGCTAAATAACTATTTGAAATGGCGATTAAAAGACGGTTTCATTAAAAGAGCAAAGCAAAAGCAACAATTAGCACTTGTTCGAGTTGATCAAAACAATCAAAGTATTGATCCAGTAGCTAATTTACCTGCTACTCCTGATGTTCCACCACTGTTAGAAGAGATTGAAGCCTGGGTATTGCAAGATCCCGAACATAAATTACGCCAAGTTTATTTAGACAAGCACCCTGAAATTACTTGTCAGCTTTTAATTTTAAATCGATTGCCGCCAGAAACTCCCTGGAAAACCTTAGCAGAACAATATGGCATCTCTGCTGGAACATTGAGTAGTTTTTATCAGCGTAAATGTAAGCCTTTACTACGAGATTTTAGTAAGTCTCAAGGGTATATATAAACAAAAATTAAATTCATCATGGTTTTCAATTCTCAAGACACCGAAAATATTGCCCTTTTGTTGCCTATTACTTCAGAAACTAGAACAATAGCCCATAATTTTGCTAAGCAGCAAGTTAATAGCCAAAAAGCCGCAGAAGTTTTGTATAATACTCTGGCAGTTTTAGTAGTCAAAGATTATTTAGAAATGTTGGGTATCGCTACAGATATATCTAACAGTGATAGTTGGAATCCGATTATGCAAATCTGCGCTAATGTGGCAGATTTAAATATTTTAGATTTGGGTAAATTGGAATGTCGTCCTCTTAAAAACTTGGATTCTAGCTGTTATATTCCTATGGAAGTATGGGATTTACGCATTGGCTATGTAGCAGTAAGAATTGATGAATCTTTAAAAAACGCAGCCATCTTGGGTTTTGTGCCACAAGTAGCGACTGAAAGGTTGGCAATTACTAATTTAAGACCTATAGAGGCGTTAATTGATCGCCTTCATGATTTACGAGTAGCCAGTGGAGATACTTCTGTAATTAACTTAGGACAATGGTTTAATAATCTTTTTACCACAGGTTGGGAAACGATCGAAAGTCTATTAAATCCCGAACAGCTAATTCCATCTGGTGCATTTAGGAATGTAGGCTTCTCTCCAGAAAATTTCTCAGAGTTGAAGCAAACTAATAGTCATAGTGTTCAAAGAGCTAAATTAATTGATTTAGGAATTCAGTTAAGAAATCACCAAGTAGTATTGTTAGTAGAGATCACTCCCGAAGCAAATGGTAGTATTGCTGTGACTCTTCAGGTGCATCCTAGTCCCCACCATGCCTACTTACCCCAAGGATTGATTTTGAAGGTGATTGAATTATCAGGAGAAGTATTTATGCAAGCTCAATCCAGAAGTCAAGATAACTTTATTCAACTGCCATTTAGTGGGCAAATTGGCGAACGTTTTGCTGTCCAAATAGTTTTAGATGATGCAGAACTTACAGAACAATTTCAACTTTAAATCGCGTAGCGATTAGCTATAAGCTATAAACTATAGCAATCGGAAATGAGTCGTAAATTTATTGGTGGAGTCAGGCAAGAGGCAA
>CAYMWC010000076.1:0-22572 GCA_964393695.1 uncultured Pleurocapsa sp. | reverse complement strand
TCTTTTTTTTCAATTATCTGTTTTCGCTCAATTTAAGATGCGTTGCCCCTGGCAGCCAATGGGAAACAGGCAGGTTTTGATGGCGTAGAAATTCACAGTGCTAATGGTTATTTAATCGATCAATTTTTACAATCTAAAACCAATAAACGCAGCGATCAATACGGGGGAAGTGTTGCCAATCGCTATCGTTTCCTCAAAGAAATTGTAGAATCTATTCTTACTGTCTGGGATGCAGGTAGAGTTGGAATACGACTTTCTCCCAATGGTGTTTTTAATGATATGGGTTCGCCAGATTACCGCGAAACATTTACCTATGTTGTTCAGCAATTAAATAATTATGGCTTGGCATATCTGCATCTGTTAGACGGTTTAGCATTTGGTTTTCATGAACAAGGAGAACCGATGACCCTAGCTGAATTTAGAAAAGTATATGATGGGGTGTTGATGGGTAATTGCGGTTATGATCGCGAATCAGCAGAACAAGCGATCGCTAATGGCGATGCCGATCTAATTGCCTTTGGCAGACCATATATTAGTAATCCTGATTTAGTTACTCGTTTTGCCAATAATTGGGAACTTAACCCTGATGCAGATATGTCTATTTGGTATTCTTTTGGCTCTGAAGGTTATACTGACTTCCCTACTTACCAAGAGGCTCAGATATCTATGTCAATTGCTAAGTAAAATAGATAGCATAACCTGAGTTCACTATATATTAAAGGCTTGGCGTTGCATATCTATGAGATGATTTAGAATTATATAGAGGATTAATAAACTCCCAAGTCTCCAAGTACTTCAGTCTTCTAGTTTTCCTAAAGCATCCCATAATGATGTAACGTCTATTTTTGTTTAACAAACAGTTTTTAAACTCATCTCACTTCTAAAAACAGTAAAATTTTGCATTGAGCAATTAACAATTGAATTATGTCTCCAGCACCAGACCAATATCTATCTCCAGAAGAATCAGCCGATGTCGAGGCTGCTTTACTTACATCCTCAGAAAAGTTTCTTACCCGTCTAACTATTTCTTCTCAAAGATTGCTTCAAATTATTGCTCAAAGCTACCAAGTCTCAGTTGAACAACTAACCCATCATCAAATTATTCAATGGTTTGAAAACGATAGTAAAATCAAACGGGAACAAGGACAAGATGCTGGCACTTTAAGATGGTAATTTGAGCAAAAATCAAAAGTTAAAAATCAAAAGTACAAAATTGCGGACTCACCTAGTATTTCAACTGGTAGGTTTATTTTCTCCATGTCTACTAGCCTCTACAATAGAACTTAAATTTAAAATTAAAATTCTAGTTCTGAGTGATAGTTACTCCTTATGCAAACTCTAGATAATCCTAATATTACTAATACAACAGCTTTTGATACTACGATCCACAGACGTAAAACTCGCGGAGTAAAAGTTGGTGATATTACTATTGGTGGCGGTCATCCTGTGGTAGTACAGTCAATGATCAACGAAGATACATTAGACGTTGATGGATCAGTGGCAGCAATTCGCCGTTTACATGAGATTGGTTGTGAAATTGTACGGGTAACAGTCCCCAGCATGGCTCACGCTAAGGCTTTAGCCGAAATCAAACAAAAACTAGCTCAGACCTATCAACCTGTCCCCTTAGTGGCAGATGTGCATCACAACGGCATGAAAATTGCCTTAGAGGTTGCCAAGCACGTTGATAAAGTGAGGATTAATCCAGGGTTATATGTGTTTGAAAAACCCAAAAGCGATCGCACTGAATATACATCGACTGAATTTGCCGAAATTGGTCATAAAATTCGCGAAACTTTAGAACCTCTGGTTATTTCCCTCCGCGATCAAGGTAAGGCTATGCGGATTGGTGTCAATCATGGCTCTTTATCTGAAAGAATGCTCTTTACCTACGGCGATACCCCTGAAGGGATGGTGGAGTCGGCACTAGAATTTATTAAAATTTGTGAGTCTTTAGACTTTTATAACATTGTTATCTCTCTCAAAGCCTCCCGTGTTCCCGTGATGTTGGCAGCCTACCGCCTCATGGTACAAAGAATGAATGAATTGGGGATGGAATATCCTTTACACTTAGGAGTTACTGAAGCTGGGGACGGAGAATATGGCAGAATTAAATCTACTGCTGGGATTGGTACTCTCTTGGCACAGGGGATCGGTGATACGATTCGTGTCTCTTTAACCGAATCTCCCGAAAAAGAAATTCCTGTTTGTTATAGTATTCTGCAAGCTTTGGGACTACGGAAGACGATGGTGGAATATGTTGCCTGTCCTTCCTGTGGTCGTACTTTATTTAACCTGGAAGAAGTGCTGCATAAGGTGCGAGAAGCGACTAAACACCTCACTGGTTTAGATATTGCTGTTATGGGTTGTATTGTTAATGGCCCTGGGGAAATGGCGGATGCTGATTATGGTTATGTAGGTAAACAACCAGGCTATATTTCTCTTTATCGTGGTCGAGACGAAATTAAAAAAGTTCCCGAAGAGCAGGGGGTAAAAGAATTAATTAATTTAATTAAAGCTGATGGTCGTTGGGTAGAACCAGAATGAAAGGATGAGGGATGGAGTCAGAATAAAGCTCTTTTCATCGCTGGGTTTTGAATCATAGTAAGAGTAGTAGGGTGGGCAATACCCAGGTTTAACTTAATACCGTGTTTAAAAAAACTTTTGCCCACCTTGCCAGGTATGATCTTTCCTAGAAATCACCTTATTACTGCCAATCGTCCCAATCTAGATTAAATATAGAAGTATCAGGAAAGGCTGTGGGGTTGCCACTTTGATCTAATTTCTTTTTCAAGATTTGTAGCTTTTCTTCTTTAAGAAACGCTTCATCTACTAACTCATAAGGCATAATCTCGTTATCCAAACCAAAGATAGCAGCCATACCCGCAGCAGCACCAGAAGACCATTCAAAGGAATGAACACGATAAGCAGCAGCAGCAATATGACTAGTAGCAATACTTTTACCTGCAACAATTAGATTATCAATCTTTTGAGGAATCATGGCTCTCAGAGGTATTTGAAAAGGATAAGCCTGTCCTCCACCTTGTCGTTCTCCTTCTTTTTCAGTATTACCTGCTTTTTCTGGAGGACTTTCATTCATACAGGGATGAAAATCGATCGCATAATGGCCAACTCCCACTGAATCAGGATAGATACTAGAGCGAGTGCGTCGTTTAATTGCCTCAATATTCATGTTTTTATTAATTAAAGCCTCTCTACCGTCTACTCCTTTCCATAGTTGACGATAGGTAACAGGGTCAAGATTTTGACTATAGTGTTCACTGCGATAGTCCGCCCTGGAAATATCAATTTCTGCGATCGTAAACCCTTTGGAGTAACCAGGATACACTCGACCAATAATTCTCCTACCTTCTCTAATATAAGGATATTTGGATAACCCGTGTTCTGTCCCCATTGGTGAATCTAAGCCCGTAAGTAAACGATGATTGGGTTGGGGTTTTTTGACTCCATCTCCTAACTGAGAATCGGTTTTTCCCTCCACTAGCCAATAGAAATAACCCAAAGCGTGATTTTCACCTTTATTAAGAGTAGCGGCACGTAATCCACCTAACCAACCACCAGATTCTAGTTGTCCCAAAGTTTGTAGTTGTTGGCGAGTATAAACTAAATTATCTTTTGCTGTGCCAGGACGATAATCATTACCCCAAGTCCAATTCTGCATAGAAATATCACCAGGAGTAGGGGCAGTAAACTCAATCCCACCAAATTTTTCGGTTTCTCCTGCTTCAGGACTCCAAATTCGACGATAGGTGAAAACTAAATTAAAGTTCGCTAGTCTTTCTAGTTCGTAACTGTAATAGTTTTGATGTTCGGGATAAAAAGGAGGCATTTCATGTTCTTGAGCATCTTCCGTCGCTTCCATCGCAAAGGTGTAAGTAAATCCCTGGGTACAATAAGGATCGCCGTTAACAGAAGAAGAAGAAGGTTCAGAGGAGGAAAGAGGATCAATCCCTAAGCGATAAGGGATATCTGCCAAGCCGACAATTTCCCCAGTTTCAGTAGCTTCAATTACATACCAATCAGCAGCCTTAGCTGAGGTTGAGGCGGGAACAAAACGAATAATTTCTTTGGTGAATTTTTCCGAATCTTCGTAAGTATAAGCGTCTTCAATCGTGCGAGATAAAGGCAGGGTATTCAGGGATAAATACTCACTTTTAGGACGATGTTGAATTGCCACTGCGCTAGTAATTTGTTGACCTGTTCCTTCTCCCTCGACGGTTTTAATTTCTAAATCTTTAATAACAGTGGCAGGAAACCATTTTAAAGTACCTTTGCCTCTAGCTTCAGCCTCTTTTAATTGTTGCAACATCAATTTCTGCGCATCTTTGGGCAGAAAACAGGATTCACTTACCCAACAATCACCTGGATTAAGCTCACCGTAATATTCTGCAATCCGTTGTCTAAATTCTAAATAACCGCGAGGAAAAAATAAGCGCGATCGCTGTGTTGTCCTTTCATCTAAAGCTGAAGTCCCCTGAGATGAAATCTGACCTCCTACCCAGTCGGTAATTTCAGTCATACAAACTGTTTTTCCTGCCAGCAAAGCTTCATAACTGGCTGCCACTCCCGACAAACCGCCACCAACGACCAGTAGTTCACATTCTTCGGTACGATCTATGGTGGGAGTAGAAACTGCTGTGGCTGATAATCCTGAATCCCAGATAAATAGACCTAGAGAGATTGAAACTAGCGATTTAATCCAATTTGATGACACTGTTTATTTCCTCACTTACAGACACCTCAATCAATATAATTCCCAATTAGAAAGTTTTCTTACAATTTTTAAGCAAATAATTATTTAATAAAAGCTCTAAATCTAGCCAAGAGTCTGCGAAACAGAAACTCTTAAGTGTGAATTTAAGAATCCCCCGTTAGAGCGCAGCTTAACGGCGGGAGTATGTCAATGTTGCAGTAATTCTTGTCGTAAACGATAAATAATTGTATTTGGTTCGACTTGAGCTAAAATTTCTTGAATCAAAGTCGAAGCTCCCATTTCACCCCAGGTACAGCCTTGTTCTAAATATACCTGAGCAACTCTGCCAATGACATATGTTCCATAGCCAGCGATCGCTCCTTGTAAACTGGCAGTACCAAGATAAGCTGTCAACGCCCCAGTACTCTCAAAGCCACTAGTCAAAATTGCGCCACTTTTGCCCACTCCCAATACCAAACTACTGCCAATTTCCCCTAGCAATAAACCACCTGAACTAGCTAAAATGCGCTTTAATAAGCTTCCTGCCTCATAGGTAGTAATTGGTAAGCCATATAACTTCGATAAAGAACGAATCAAAGCTAAATCCGCCACTAAACCAGCAATTAAATCTAAAACAATGATCGGATTCATCGCTACTGCGATCGCTTTATAACGGGCATATTTACCAATTATTTTTTGTGCTTCTTCCTGGCGCAGTTCAATCGTTATGCGGGCAATGTTAACTTCGGCATCTCTAGCTTGTACTAAAGCATTTAATGCTAATAAAGATTTTCCTTCCTGTTGCAAAATTTGCTCTAAGGCCGTTTGTAATTCGGCAATTTGGGGTTCTGGAGTTTCCCAGGTATGATTAACTGTGCCGTCTAGAGTTTCGCTCCTAACCTGAATCGGTTGGGGTTTAGCAGCTACCATGACAATTTCATTAGGAGTAATAATCTCTTCTAAATTAACTAAACTATGGGCTGCATTTAACTTTTGTAGTTGTCGATAAATTTGTTGCCGATCTTGATCGGGATACAGGTCAACTTTATTAAAAACTAACATCAAGGGTTTTTGAGTACTTCTTAAATCGCACAATGCTTGATATTCAGTACGAGTAATATCCCCTGCTACTACAAATAAAATTAGATCAGATTTTTGCGCTATTTCCCTTGCCATAACAGCCCTGGTTTCCCCCGCTACCTCGTCTAAGCCAGGAGTATCAATCAATTCAACTTTGAGTCCTTGATCTGGTAAGGGATTCCAACGTAAAATAGTTAGAGATTGAGTTACCCCGTGTAATACTCCTGTAGCTACAACTTCTTCTCCCAATAGAGCATTGATTAACGATGATTTGCCACAACTTACTAACCCAAAAGTACTGATGCGAATGGCTTTATTATCCAATCTATCCAGGGAATTTTGTAAAGACTGTAAATCTTGTCTGACAGAAACCTGTAAACGCTCATCTGGTGGTGAACTACCATGACGACGAAAACCAGAATACCAAGAAATTGCCTGTTGTAAACTAGCACGAGCTTGATTAAAATGAGTTTCTTGTCTGGAAGTTTTTTTACTCACGGGAATATGACTTTTAATTTTTGACTTTTGACTTTTGACTTTTAATTTTTATTTGCAGATTTAATTTCCAAAGCTCCTTTGGGATAAATAATACGCTTGTGGTTAAATTGTTGCCAAACTCGCACAAAAATTTCCGCAATCATCGGTAATTCATCATAGCTTAGTCCACTATCGGTTAGTTGACCATCATGCCAACGAGCCTTAAAAATCTTTTGAATAGTAGATAGAGCTTGTTTAGGGGTGACATCCTTGAGCGATCGCAATGCTGCTTCGCAGCCATCTGCCAGCATCAATATTCCTGATTCTCTTGATTGGGGGATAGGGCCTACATAGCGGAAATCGGATTCTAAGACGGTTTTTCCTGCTTTTGCAGCTTGTTGTTTTGCCTGATGATAAAAATAGGCAATCAATAAAGTTCCTTGATGTTCAGGGATAAAATCGCGAATTGCTTTGGGTAAGCGATATCTACGTGCCATTACCAAGCCTTCAGTGACGTGCTTTTTAATTATTTCAGCACTCAGCCAAGGATCATCAATTTCATCATGTTTATTGGGAGCGCCCATTTGGTTTTCAATGAAGCTTAAAGGCTCGTGCATTTTACCAATATCATGATAGAGAGTCCCCGCTCTGACCAACTCAACATTACAATTTAATTCTCTAGCAGCAGTCTCGGCTAAAGAAGCCACAAACATAGTGTGTTGAAATGTGCCTGGTGCTTCGGTGGCTAACCGTTTGAGTAAGGGCAGATTGGGATTTGATAATTCGACAAGACGAATAGGGGTAATCAGATCGAAAAAACGTTCCAGGTAAGGAGATATACCAATGGCAATCACACTCCAAGCAACTCCAAACAACCCACAAATGACTGCATCAGGCAGAATTGCCGACCAAATTGTTGTTGGGCTAGCACTCAAGATTAAATTACTACTTAAATAAACTCCTAATTGAGATAAACCAACCATCATCCCTAATCTTGCCATAGCTTCTCGCGATCGCAATTTTCCTGCAAACATCGCTGCAATCACTCCCCCAACACAGCCTGCAAATAAATGCGGTGAGCCTAAAGTCTGAGTGCTAAACATTACTAATCCAGTAACCAAAGCAACTTCGCAAACAGCCAGACTGGGACTGTAAAAACTGCTAGTTAATAGACCAATAGCTGGCAGACTAGTATAGGGAATATTAAAAATACTTAATAAAGGTGCGCTTACACTTAATAAACACAGTAACAGATAGTCACGATGACGCACAGAAGCATAAACTTGTCTTTGAATTAGTAAAAATAAACTTACGATCATACTGACAAAAATTACTGATAGTCTCAATCCTGACCAGTTTAAGGTTCTTTGACTAAGTTTAAACCCATCTAACAGTACAAAATCTGCCTGAGTAATTCTCGCTCCCTCTTCAACAATGACTTCTCCTTTTTCAATCTCCACAATCACCGAATTAATTGCCATAGCAGCTTTTTCAGCTATATTTCTGGTGGCATCTCTATCTTCTTCCAGATTGGGCTTTAAAATTTCTAGCAACAGGTTAGTTGCCAAACTTTCGGTAGCTTTGGGTATGTCTGAACTTAGCTGTGCTGTGACTGTTTGTTCTAATAGGTTAGAGGGCATTCCCTCAGAAATTCCTTGGGTCAAAATGCGCTCAACTGCTAAATAAATGGTATTTTTAGTCGCTTTCCAGTCTTTTTCGGTTAAATCTAGCAAGATAGATATTTCTTGAGCGTCTAAACGAGCAATTCTTTGTCTGGATAGCTTTTTCCAAGCTCGGGCATAGCGATAACGAGTCAAGGTGATCTGAGCAATTAAGGTATTAAATTCTGTTGCAGAGGTTTTGGCTCGATATGCCTGTAGTTCAGCAGCAGTTTGCTGTAATCTAAAATTAAAATTTGGTTTAGTTTCTAAAGTTGTATTCCTGTCGTTGTAAACATTATCTTGATCATAAGCTTGGTCTACTGAAGCTAAAATTGCTTTGAACTCTGATTCTGGACAAAAACGCAGATATTTTTGACTAGGTATTGATAGAGCTTGAGGAGCGAAAAAAGGAAAAGGTTCAGTTAACTTTCTTAATTTATCAACACTTTCTAAATATGAGACGAGATTATTAATAATTTCCGCTGTCAAATCTTCATTCTGCTTGAGAATTGGAATAATCCCAGTTTGTACATCCTGTCGTTTTTCTAAAGTGGTTTTAGTATCTTCAAACTGTGCGGAATAGGGAGCTTTAATCGTGAGCGGTGCAATTTTGCCGACGGTTAATTGGGGCTGATTATAAAAGCGATAACCCACAACACTAGTCAAAGTGACTATACTAAAAATTAGTACGAGAAACCAATTGCGGAGTTTCATAGGACGTTTTGGGTGTTGATAGCGACGAAAACTAGAATTACTGATAAATTGGCTAGATTTTGAAAGTTTAAAGTCTTGCCCCCACAAGCAGCTACTGTGATGTTGATACTTTTGTCGCCATCTTTCAAATTTTTGAATCAGTGAATGCCAGCTTTTCATCATAGGTGAAGGCTTTTATAAGCCATAAAATCTACCTTATGTAGGAATATGTAGGAATTTATTTTTTTACTATCAGACAACTCTAATAACTTTGACAGCCAAGACTTGAGACTTTTAACTTAAGTATAGTTTTTGAGAAATAATTTTAAGAGTTTTACGGGGTTGAATTATATTAGGGAGAGCAACAGCGTGCAGTTGTTGATCGTATACAAGCTGATCGTTGTGTGGATATATTCCTAACCAAGATTTCCATAGTTCTTTACCTATTAATTGTACTTGTTGATAAAGTTGATGGTGATGGGCGATCGCCGATGCAGAAGGTACATGGGGAAGGCTTATCGCCCTCCAACTCCCAGGAATTCCTGTCATACCGTTATATGCTCCCGATATAGTAGCTGTCAAAGCAGTTGTTAGTGCAGCTAGATTTTGATCTAGATTGGCAGCACGTTTACTTGAGAGCCAAAAATCTTGGGGAGTACTACCAAAACAATATACAGCTAAAGCGATCGCTACTTGTCCCCAATTACCTGTGGTTAATAACCTTTCTGTCAATTGCTGCCAAGTTATACCCTGCTCCCAACCCTGGCTGACTATCTCTAATTTTTTAATCAAGGAAGTTGTTCCCACTTTGACACCAGCTAATATTTGTTTAACTATTAGACGAACGTTTAGCGTTTGAGAATCCAATTGTTGCTTGGACACTAAAGTCAGTAAATAGCTCCATATTAATATGTCTTCCTTAATTTCTGTGGTTTCAGTGGTTTTTAAATTACATTGAGTAATAATTGCTGTCAATAAATCTTGATTATCTCCCCAAAAAATAATTAAAGGTAACAATGGTAAAAGAAGATTCTGGTATTCGAGCAAACTGACAATCTGTTTTTGATTGACGGCAACATCCGCTAGAACAAGATTACTGTTATTTGACAGAATTGCGACTAATTGCTCAGAGATATAACCTGCTTCTAATTTTTCAGCTTTAATCAAAAGCTCCGCTATTTCGTTTCTAGAAAGCATCCAGTTGGAAGATGGATTCTTGTCGCTGGCTATAGCTGCACTAATAATGCTGCCTAACCACATCCCCTCAAATCGGTCAAAAGTGCAGTAACTCATAAAAAAAACACGGGAGCAGAGAAACCACCATCTTTTAAGTGGCGGACGTGGCGTATAAACGCTTGGGGAAACCCCAAGCGACAGCCACTTAGGAACTGCGACGCGAGCGATTTTAACCGCCGTGGAGCAATAGCTATCCTGCCCACTTCGTCCTCCATGTGTTGTAAGTTAAAAATTTGATTTCTTTAGGATTAGCAGATTGAGTTAATCGTTTTCCAGTCAATAATGAATGAAGGCTAATTACCTTTCTATTTGGTTCTTTTTTGGTTGGCTTATCCATTTCACCTCCAACATAAGCCAAACCCCATAAGGGATGCTTAACAATCGAACCACGCTTAAATCCAGCCGATATCGTCCCTCCGTAGCGAGATCTAATATGTTGGCGTGCGTGTTCGAGTCTGTGCAACTGGCGACGGTGAAAACGTAATGGATTGATAACCAATATATCTAGATTGCGAGGATTGGTTTGACCGCCAACAGCAGAATAAGCAAGAGTAAAGCTATCGACACAATGTGCAGAAAACACGAATGCCATCTTGTTTTTGCTTTTCTTTAACCCTAATTGATTTCTCAACTCCGCCGTTTCGTGACCTTGAACTAGATGAACTGGTGCTATTTTCTGAAGTTGAACATAAAACCAATCTTTCCCGACTTGTAAAGGAGAGAAAATTTTATTTCGTATTCCTTTTTTCCCTTGAAAAGTAACTGCTTTGATATCCTCTACTACAAAATCAGTAATCGGATAGATTTTGTTTAACCAGTTAGCTATTCTTAATTTCCATTGCCACCTAGCTTTGATACTAGGGGCTAATCTGATTTGGTTAGCTAATCGATTACTTCTATTTTGACGACAGGGGGTTTTTCTGAATCTACGACTACGACGCATATTACGTCTAGTTTCGATATGTTGACTTACCCAATCGACAGCATGAGCTTGGATATTTAGAAATTGATGTTTGGCACTGGCTACCGTAAAACCTTCCATTTTGCTGCCTGGGTCAATGCCACAAGCTACAGGCTGATAATTTCTATTACTCGGCTCTTGGTTTAAGCGAACGCAAAATATTCCTTTTTTCCAAAACGGAGTGGCTTTACCTGATTTAATCCACTTGTCGGCTCTTGCCTTAGTGGTAGGCATTAGTGGGATTTGATTTTTATCTACTACTGGAACTGATTTTTGCATTGGAATTTTGGCGATAAGCCTAATCTATACATCCCTTCGAGGCTGACTAACACATAGGATACGGACTAGGGAAGTATCTGTATCGTATTTTGGACTGCCACGTCCAGTTAATTCAGCTTGGGTTTTACCCTACTCTAGACACCGTTTTAATTGTCTTTACCGATTGGCTTTCGGTTCTGGCAAGCCCCCGAATAGAATTCGGGGGTGTGTGACATTATCTTGTTATCTTATATAAGATATTAAAGGGTTCTTCATCACTATTATTATCTTGACCAATGTTAGTTAGCACCACCGATACGATTCAAAATCAACCCATCCAAGCCTATCTAGGAATTGTTACTGCTGAAGTAGTTTATGGTACTAACGTTTTACGAGATTTTTTTGCAGGTATTCGAGATGCGATCGGTGGACGCACTGGCAGTTATGAGCGAGTATTTGAAAAAGGTCAACAAAAAGCCATTGAAGAACTCAAACAGCGCGCCCAACTACTAAATGCTGATGCAGTGATTGGTGTGGAAATCGATACAGGGACAATTAATGTTGACGATAAAGGAGTACTGCTGTTAATTACTGCTACAGGTACAGCCGTTAAGTTGGGCTAAGTTGAGGATCTTAATCAAGTTAAGCTGTTACTTATTTAAACTGCACATCTAGAAAGTCCCTAACACGGGGCTTATAAATATCTTGAGGTTTCCTCAAGAAACAGCCACTCCTCTACACCCAATCGTAACAAGCAAAATAACAATGCCTGACAGCTTATTTATATTAAATGATAACTAAAATTAAAATCTGTTGATCTGAGTCTCTGGTAGACTACTGAGAAAATTATGTCATTTTCCAATAGTAACTTGTCTTCACCCCCTACTTTTCCTATTCTTGGTCTTGATGTTCATCTTCTCGATAATTATCGGGATTGGCTGGTAGCCAGATTAAATGAGGGTCTTGGCACTCATGTAGTCACTTTAAATGCCGAAATGAGCATTATGGCAGAGTCAAATACCGCTCTCAATCAAGCGATTAAGGCAGCAGATCTAGTTATTCCTGATGGCGCAGGTATTGTTATGTATATGCGTCTGCGAGGTTTAAAACATCAACGTTGTCCTGGGATTGAGTTGGCTGCATCGGTAATTCAACAAATTGCTCAGTCTGCTAACCCTGCTTCTCTCTGCTTCTTTGGTGGTACCCCTGAAACGATTGACAAGGCTGCTCAAGCTTGGCAGACAAAGTTTCCTCAGTTGCTAATTTTGACTCAGCATGGATATATTGCTGGAGACGAGGAGGCTGAATGGAAAAAAACCTTAAAGGACAAGCAACCTCAAGTTATTTTGGTGGGTATAGGAGTTCCCCGACAAGAACTTTGGATTCAAGAAAATCGTGATCTCTGTCCTAATTCAATCTGGATTGGGGTTGGTGGGAGTTTTGATATTTGGGCAGGTAATAAAGAGCGTGCGCCAGAGTGGTTAAGAAATAATCATCTAGAGTGGTCTTATCGTCTCTATCAAGAACCCTGGCGTTGGCGAAGGATGTTATCTTTGCCAAGATTTTTCTGGCGTTCTTTGTTAACTAAAAATTCTCATTAAAAACTGTCTGTCACTTTAATCCACAATTTTCAACCCATTCATTACTTGTTGACGCTGTTGAGTTAGCCAATTATCAAACAATTTATTTCTAATTGCTTGAGATAAAGATGGTGTTAGATCTGGTTGGATAATTTCTTCCACATAAATTAAATGCACTTGCTTGTCGATAGTTATTGGTTTTAAAATCTGAGGCAGATCGTGCCAAGACAGAGCAAATACAGCAGCAGCAATTTCTGGATGTAATTGCATACGGGTTTTCATACCTCGATAGCCACCTAAACGACGTAAATCATCATCTTCAATATATTGATGTGCCAGTTCCCAAAAGCTTAATTCTTGTGATTGTAAACCATAAAATAGCTCCATAGCTAAATTAAAATCAGTTAAAATTATTTCATAAATAATTGCTTGGTTATAGTCAACTTGATGGGCATAAAAATAGGCTTCAACTTGATCTTTAAGTAGATGTTCTGCTAATTTTTGCTCTAAATATTCACTTTTAATTAGTGCTTCAAATTCAGGTACTGATAAATGGTATTTTTCTAACCACTGGAGAGTATCTTTAGAAGTAATTAAATTATTTTCATAGCGAAAACGATCAGCAGCAATTTGTAGTTCTGGTTCTTCTATGATTATTTCTTGTTGAATAGCAGTTTGTTCAATTATTTTTTGATTAATTAGATTAGTTAATACTTCAGGTATTTGGCGAGATGATTTGAGATATTGGATAATTTCGGTGACAGAAACTGTTTCAATTTTGGGTAGTTGTTTAACTGTTAATTCTTCTTCATTCATGAATTTAATTTTTAATTAAGTTGTGTAGCGTTTCTTAAATAGATAAGGTAGAAAAAATTTTTAGATATTACGGTATATTTCACTCAACCAAAAACTGTTATAGTTGCATTCCCCCTTTTTTCAAACTTTTGAAAGGAGCTAAGAAAATATCTGCCAGACGACGTTGACGAATCACAACTTCGGCAGTAGCAGTTTGTCCTGGGGTAAGAGTCACAGTACGATCCTGGTTTTGAACGTAATTACGTTCTAGTTGCACCTCCACCTCATAATAATCTTGGGGTGACATTGGCTGTGAGACAGCTTGAGCTTGGCTGTCTTGACGGTTGCTTTCAGGAACGCGAGAATTGGGAGAAACCCAGGTTAGACGACCAGGAACGATACCGTAATCTTGATAGGGATAGGCATCAAATTTCACCTTAACTGGTAATCCTTTTTTGAGAAACCCACTTTCTCTACTATTCATTTTGCCTCGCCAAACTAGAGGTGAATTTTTAGGGGCAATTTGAGCTAACATTTGTCCTGGTTGCACTACTGCTCCTGGTTTTTTGACAGGTAACTGAAATACAGTTCCACTGATTGGAGCATCAAGAACTCTTTGTCTTATTTGATACTCTAAACCTCTAATTAAGCTTTTAGTTTGACCTATTTCTCCTTGCAAAGTGGCAATTTCCCCTTCAGTATTTTTGTATTCTTCTTGACTTTTTAACAGAGCTAAGTTGTTTGTCTGTACTAGAGAGGCTAAACCTCTTTTTTGTTCTGCTAATTGCGATCGCGCCTGAGCAGTTTCCGAAGCTGTCTGTTTGATGTTTTCTTGGTATTCTTCAGCCTGTTGTTCTGCTTCTGAGAGTAGATCGATTGATAATACTCCTTGATTATAAGCTTTACGATAACGGGGAACTTTAGCTTTGGCTGCTCGATGGCGAATTTTGGCTGTTTGGTGAGCAGATTGGCTGGCTGCGATCGCGTTTTTTGCTTGCTCAATCAAAGCTTCTTTTTCATATAGTTGGGCTTTATTTTGTTGTTGTTGGGTACTGAGAGATAGGGACTGTTGATTTTTGAGTAGTTCTAATTGATGGAGTTGGTTTTCTTGTCCCACTAATTTTTGCTGTTGTTGTTCTAATTCCGCTCTCACTAGCTCGTCATCTAATTCGATGATTGTTTGCTTGGCTTGGACTTGTTCGCCTTCGGTGATATTAATATTCATTACCTTGCCCTCTACTGGTGAACCTAGCTCGATTACTCGTCCCTTGGGTTCTAGTTTTCCTGTTGCCGAACCAATTTCATCTACTTTGGTAAAAGTTGCCCAGGGAATAATCCCCGCCAGCAAAATTAAAATGACGTAAAATAGCACCCGTAAAGAAACCCTAGGAAGAGTGTTAATTGTTTCTCTGGTGGAATCTGCCCAATCTGAGTCGGGTAATGATGGTGATGTTTCTACTGCTTTGATATCTGGTAAAACTTCCACTTCTGGACTTAATACCCTTTCTAATAATCCAGGACTCAACTGAGTGTAGCCTCGATAAACTGAATGAATCGCATTAGTTAATTCAATTGCTGGGCTGCCTTTAATTAAATAGCCTTTAGCTCCTGCTCTTAAAGCCTTTTGTAAATAATCACCTGTTTCGTGGGAGCTTAAAACTAAAACTTTACAGTCAGGAAACCGTTGAACAATAATTTCGGTAGCCGCAATCCCATCCATTTCAGGCATTTCTAAATCAATTAACACCATTTCAGGTTTTAAAGCTTCTACCTGAGCGATCGCTTCTTGACCATTCTCAGCCATACCGACAATCTGTAAATTGGAATCTGCTTCTAAAGAGCGAGTAATAAAACGCCTGGCAAAGCTTTGATCGTCTACCAGCAAGATCCGAATTGGTTGACTTAATGACTCTGGCTGCAACACACTGTAGTTTTCAATCTTTTTCATGGGTCTATTTAAAAGGTAATAAAAACTTAGTTAGAAAGCGCAATTTGTTGTTGATTGAGGTAATAATATTGACCTCGTTTAGCCATCAATTGCTCGTGAGTTCCGCTTTCCACCAATAAACCTCGATCCATAACCAAAATTAGATCAGCATTGCGGATTGTTGACAGTCGATGGGCAATTACGATAGTGGTTTGGGTTTTTAAAATCGTATTTAAATTGTTTTGGATAATTCTTTCTGATTCTGCATCCAGGTTACTGGTAGCTTCATCGAGGATCAGCAAACGTGGTTTACCCATTAAAGCTCTGGCGATCGCTAGTCTTTGTCTTTGTCCTCCAGAAAGTAAGCCACCACCTTCACCGATTTGAGTATCATATTTAAGAGGAAATTCATTAATAAATTCGGCTGCACCCGCTAGGTTACAGGCTTGTTCTACTTCCACTTTCGTAGCTTGGGGATAAGCAATCTTGAGGTTTTCGATGATTGTTCCCCCGAATAAAAAGGTATCTTGATCGACTACCCCCACCTGTTTTCGGAGGGAGTATAAAGAAACGTTATTAAGTTCTTGTCCATCAATTAAGATTCTGCCTTCTGTGGGAGTGTAAAGACCTAATAATAATTTCGAGATCGTAGTTTTGCCTGAACCACTACGCCCAACCAAAGCTACAGTTTGTCCTGGTCTGATTTGAAAACTCAGGTTTTCTAGGGTATTAGTTTCACTTTCTAAGTTGTAGCGAAACGTCACCTTTTCAAAACTAATATTGCCTTCAATTCGCGGTAAAACGTTAACACTAGTTACCGATAAGTCTTCTTCTGGTGGTGAATTAACCACATCATCTAAACGTTCTACCGCGACTACAATTTCTTGAAACTGATTCCATAAAGAAATTAAACGTTCAAAAGGACTGATGACACTGCTTACGAGCATATTAAAGGCGATTAGCTGCCCGATGGTCATTTGGTTTTTGATTACTAGCCAAACTCCAAATATTAGAGTGGCTTGGGCAATCAAAGTTTGAATGATCGCTGTCGAGACTTGTAAACGCTCGCGGATCATGCGACTAGAAAAGTTAATCCGTACTGATTCATTAATTAAGTCTTCCCAATGCCAGCGCACATTCCGTTCTACTCCCATAGACTTGATTGTGCCTACTCCTTTTAAACCTTGAATAAGATAACTTCTTTCTTGGGTTTTGGCGGTAAAGTTTTCCCGAGAAACTCGTAGTAAAAAGGGAGTAAAAATTGCCGTATTAATCACAAAGATAGGAATGACTACTAGTGCCAATAATGATAACTTCCAGCTATACCAAATCATTAAGCCGACGTAGACAAAGACACTCAAAATATTAGGACATAATATCAGTAATTACGTCTTAGGTTATTCTTAAACTTTTCTTAAGCTTGTTTTAATTTTTAATAATATACCTAAGTATTTTCACTTAGATATAATCTGAATCTTAATATAAAATCATTCATTATTTATAAAAGCGAAATTAATTTTTAATTAAGGAATTGTTCAAGATAGCTAAGACAAAAAACGTGCTTTAAATTACTTTATGTCTTTAAAAAAAATCAATTTCTCTTGACAGCAAGAAATAATTTCTATTAAAAGTTACAGGTAAACACGTAAATACAGATATATGAAGAATAAACAGTATCAGTCCGCGTATTTTTGCTGAAATTTGCCCTGACGGATTAAATTTTTATCGGTTGTATCAACGTTTTCCGAGTCTTAATCAAGCAATAATGGAGCTTTACGAGCATATACAGCCTGCCTGCTTAATTCACGACGATTTAACTTTAGATAACTTTATTGTTGATACTGCCTTAGATCTGCATACAGACGTAGAAATCAGACCAGAACAGCTAAAAATAATTGATTGGGAGTTTATCAACTGGGGAGATCCTGCCGTTGATCTGGGTATGGTTGTATCCCAATATTTAGCGGAATGGTTAAATAGCTTAGTTGCCGATCGCAATCTCGATTTGAATACAACTCTAAGTTTAGCCACTTGTCCTCTAGAAAAAATTACTCCCAGCCTGGAAGCCTTTTTGCAAGCATATCTCGCTCAATTCCCCCAAATTCTCGAACACAGACCAGATTTTGTGAGTCGAGTAGTTCAATTTGCTGGCATTGGTATTCTCAGACGTTTAAATTACTATGTCGATTATCACTATTATTTTCACAATGATTCATTGTGCAAACTACAGGTAGCTAAAACTTTTCTATGTGAACCTGAACAAGGAATTACCACTCTCTTTGGTACTACAGGCATGAAATTGAGCCAAACTGGCATCATAGCAGCTTAAATTTTTTTTCTTCGTCAGTAAATGGTCTAAAACTAAATTTTATCAACAGATTACTTAAAATAATCATGGTCAAGGTTATACCGATCCTGATTGGCTGGTGGTCAAACAAGAAGACACCAACCACTGGCAAATTACCAAAGATGGTTTAACCCTCAAGATTCAACCTGACCAAAACTCTGAAAAACTCCAAGTTGGTCAGCTAATATCCATCAAAATGCCACCAAATTTGGTAGACCACGATACATATATTGCAGTAGGAGATGCAGGACACCCTCTTAAATCTGGTAAGTCCCAAGTTACAACTATCGTCCAATTGTACTTTAATACTGATACTGAAACGACATTGCAACTGTTAGATTGTTTAACCGAACAATTGAATCAGCTTCAAATACCGTTTAATTTCAGGATTGCTTATGAAGATTCTGACTATAATCGCCTTGATGCTGTGGTTTTAGAGGTTCAAAAAGACCATTTTCAGCAGCTAAAGCCAGTCTTGCAAGCTGTCTATCAAGAAAATCAAGAGCATTTTCAGCCAAAAATCCCCTTCTTTTGTAAGCCTTTGGCATCAGGTTTAGGTTTAGCCGAAAAACCTCAACACCCAGATTATGAGCAAAACAATATTGGTCAGCATTGTTGTAGTTTAATTGCTCAAGCTTTACTAGAAGCATGGTCACAAGAAAAATCTGGTGCAGACAAACTTGATTATGTTCTTAATTATTTGGCTCAAACGGGAATCGAGATTGAACATATTTATCTTAATCCCGATTCTCCAGATATCTATGAAACTCTCAATTCCCAAAAGCTGATAGCTGATAGCTCAAAACATTATCAAACCTTTAGTAACAAAATAAATAATTTTAAATATGCCTATCGAACCTTGGTTTCCCCTTGCTGTCTACTATGCAGATATCGAAGATGCAGCAGCCCAAAAAGCCACAATTTTAGAACTGGAAACAGATAGTCAAAAAAGACGGGTAAATTCTGAGAGTGCCTGGACAGGAGATGTTCATGGTGTGGGACGAATACACGAAAATTCTAATTTTACTTGGATTGTAGAGCAAATAGAAGCCCACAGTTTAAAGTACCTTGAGGCATTGGGAATCGATCTAGAAAAAGTAGATTTATATATTCAGCGATCGTGGCCCGTTATTTCTCGCAATAAGCAAAAAGTAGCTCCTCATGCTCATCACAATGCTCATTTAAGTGCTGTTTACTATGTTTCTGTTCCCCAAGATGGAACTATAGAATCAGGTGCTTTCAAAATTTATAACGATGCCGAGATGAACGAAATTATCCCTGGTATTGGCAGTGAACAAACTGCTGCGATTAAAAAATGGAATCCTTTTAATTATGAAGAGGGGATTTATGCACCCAAAGAAGGCAGAATCTTAATTTTTCCTTCTAAACAAAGACATAGTGTAGAAGCCAATAAAACAGGAGAAATGAGAATATCTTTATCTTTTGATATTGTTATTACCTCTGCCGAAACAGGAGATCCAGGTATGCATGAATTTTTATCTCCTCCTCCTAGTTTGTGGAAAAAATTTGCTAAATCAGCCTGATATTTTAAAAGTTAATATAGATAACCTAACCACAATCAAACTGTCTTGTTTAATCTAAGCAAGGCTTTTTTTATATAAACAAGAAAAAGTAATTTAAATTACCTCCTAATATAAAATTATGTTAAGACATAAAGACTTTCTTTATGTCTTAACATAATATAAAATTAACCTGAAAAAGCTCTTGATGATGTGTTTAATCAGACAATTTTGAAGTTTGATAAATACAAATTTGTTATATACTTTAATCCTTTCCAGGCATTGTATTACTCTATTTGAATCTCTTTAATAGCATTTTAGATGTAATTAATATTACTTGATTTCACCAATAATCTATTAGTTATTAAGACATAAATCCTTAGACAAGATGATTCTTGTCTTAAAAAGTAGAGCATTTTGGTTGACTCAAAGTAGTTACTTCTACTAAAAGGGTAAGTAAGCAATTACGAAAAGGGTAAGTAAGCAATTACGAAATTATTCTGACGTGATTGTAATGAACAACAAGTTGAGTTGCTAGTTCTATCTAGTCAGTTCATATTCTATGTTGTTTGAGCCAAAATTATTATCAATGAGGTAAAAAAAATGGGAATTAACATCAACGATTTACAACCCCACGATAGCTTGCTATCCAATGACGAAATTTCAGAAATAGAAAACTCTATTCGGGATCTATCAGATGCTGAATTGCGTATTTCTGGTGGTGGTTGTTATTATCATGGCAAAGGCAAAGGTGATGATGACGATGATGGTGGTGGTTGTTATGGTGGTTGTTATGGCAAAGGTGATGATGACGATTAAGGCGATTAATTTTAGTAAAGTGTTCTAAAATTTAAGCTTATTGGGGTTGTTGGATATACTCGCTTACAACCCCAAATTAAGTTATTTTAGCTAAAAATTTTCTGCGCAGTTCCTGGGATGAAAAAAAGTGAAAACATTAGATATTCCTACTCTTGAAACAGGCAATTTTTTTGCAGATGCCAAAAACACAAGTACAGCAGAACTTCAAGAGCTTGCTCATTCTATCTGTAAAACTTTAGAAAATTATCCTCATTTTGTAGTTGTCAATGGTTATTCGGCAGTAGGCGATCGCACAAATTTAATTAATCTTTCCCAAGCTATTCAAACCATAGAATCTAATAGTGTTAGTGCCGAAGGTGTTAATCTTAAACGAGAGAGCATCTCTTTTACCAAAGTCCGAATCGATCGTTCACAAAATGCTGAGATTGAATTTAGGTCAGGAGTAACTAAATACAGTCGCACCCATCTTGCTCTGACACCTCATACAGATTCGTCATATATGCAAAAACCTCATGAGTTAATTGCATTTCAGTGCATAGTTGCCGACTCTCAAGGTGGTGAATCAATTGTTATTCCGAGTGAAGATATAATACGACAGCTCGATCCTGAAGCTAAAGATTTGTTGCGCGCACCAGTATATCCTTTAGGAGATAGTTTGTCTCCTATTATCTTTGGTGAGGAAGATGACGAGCATATTAAGTATTATAAAGCGCAAATTGAACGTGCGCTTGAAACAGGTAACTGTTCTTTGTCTGACAAACATGTTGCTGTTATTCAAAGTTTAGACGATCTGCTTCAGTCAACTCAACTAAAATTCAAGTTCGATCTACAACCAGGACAAATTCTTTTCATTCACAATACCAAAGCACTTCACGGAAGAAGCGAATTATCTCCAGAAAGCGATCGGCTATTATATCGAGTACGTCTTCACGTACATCGTCTAGCTTGTAAAGAGCAACCGATCGATCTAACCAAAGCTTTTGCTAATGAAAACAACGAGCAAACATCAAAAGATGTTTCTGGGGAACGATCTATTCCTTCGCTTCCAATAGTTACTAAACCCAGTCCAGACAATAAGAAAAATTTACAATTTAACCAGACAAAGGAAATTGCCAATCAAAGATTGACTGAAGCTGAAGAACAAATAGCTCTAGCAATAAAATGTAGAGATGAACGCGACTTTCAAAATGCTTTCAAGCACTACCAGAATGCCATTGCACTAGCTCCCGATCGAGTAGAAATTCTGAGGGAGTTTGGAGAATTCTTAGTTCATATTGGTAAGTTTGCGATCGCAGGCAAAATTTTTCAACATTGTCTGGAAATTAATCCAGACGATTTGCAAAGTAATTTAGAGATGTCTAGTCTTGCTTATGAAAATGAAAACTACGAGCAAGCCCAAGAAATTTTAAAACAAGTTTCACGGCTGCATTCATATAACTTTATCAGTAAACCTCAACCGCAAAAACCTAATATTCTTAGAATTCGCAGCTTCAAGAATTCAAAATATTGCATCGTTCAAAATAATGATGGTACTTTTCAAAGCATATTGCGGCTGGGTCATTTTTCTCTAAAGGATTTGGTCGAAGATGAGCGATACAACTCAATCTTAGTGAATATTTTTGAGGATGAGATTGACGACTTGACAGAATTTCCTCATTTTGATTTGTCGATTAATACAATCGCCTGTCCAGACTTAAAAAAATCTTCTCTACTAATAGCAGCGAGGTTTGTCGATCGCTATCCTGATGTTCCTTTAATTAACGATCCTCGCCGTGTCCTCGAAACTACCCGCGAACGAAATGCTATACGCCTCAACACCATTTCAGGAGTTAAGTTTCCTAAAACAGAAAAAGTAAACTGGGATGGGGTTTCTTTTGTAGCAGTTACCAAAGAAATTTTGGGGATGGGATTTGTTTTTCCTTTTATTGTTCGCAAAGTAGGTTCTCAAACAGGCACTAGTATTGGTTGGATCGATAACGATCAAGCATTAGAAGAATACTTTCATAATAGTCCTCGAAATCAAGATTACTACGTTATTCAATTTCATGATTGCCGCAACAGTCAGCAGATCTTTAACAAAATAAGAGTTTTTTTTATTGATGGAAATTTTTACCCAGTTGCCAACTTATTTAATGACAATTGGAACATTCATTCTGGCGATCGTTACAGTTTGATGACACACACGCAATGGACACAGGATGCAGAAAAGTATTTTCTAAACGATCCTATTGATTATCTCGGCAAAGACAACTTCAATCGACTTTGTCAAATTCGCGATCTTATTGGTCTTGATTTTTTTGGGATTGACTTTACCATTGCACGAGATGGTAGCTTGTTTGTTTTTGAAGCTAACGCTGCAATGCGACATAATTTCGATCATGCTCCTAATTTTCCCTATACCGAACCTCATTTAAAACGCATATCCAATGCTTTTGAAGATATGATTCAAAGTCGTTTAAAATTTGCGTGAATATCTTAATAATAATAATTAATAGTGACTAAGC